>NZ_AWFE01000094.1:0-157066 GCF_003263315.1 Hyphomonas sp. GM-8P | reverse complement strand
GAATTGCCTCCGGGGTTACCGGGGCGGTTCATTGTGTTGTGACGATCTTTTTTAAAGAAGAGGATCCTGAGCGCAGACTCAGGAAGTTCGCCTTTTTTTATCGCCAATCGAAGTCGGTCGATTACAAAGTCGCTATGAGTCTCAATCAAGAAATTTGGCCCTTGTCTCGATTTTGCGACTTCGGCAAACACTGACCCCAATGCTGCCTGAGCAGAGGGGTGCAAGTGTACTTCTGGCTGTTGAATTAGCAGGGTCGATCTGCGATCCAATTCTGTTAGCATAATAAACAATGGGAGGATTTGGCTGACCCCGTAACCGACATCAATGATGTTTGCTTCTCTTCCTGATTTTTTCACTAGGATTTGAAATGGGTTGGATTCGCTATTCCCAAGTTTACGGACTTTGATTTCATCAAACAGGCCGGTCATCTCTCCGAAATGCTCTAGTCTTCTTTTTAAAACCTCCCAGTGCCGATCACTTTTTCGAGCGGCTCTGCCCAATTGTCCGATCAGAACGTCCCCTTCCGATGATTGGGAGAGTTGAGTAGGATCATAGTTGCGCTGCGGTCTTGTCCTAACAGGTGCTAGGGCAAGCACTTTAGATTGGCCTCTAGATCGAAGCTTTCTGAGGATTTCCCAGACTTTTTCAATTATGGCTGCGGCGGTCTTGTCGTTGGCAGTGATTTCGCCTTCTTCGCGCCGAAAAATGATCAGATCACGAAGAAAATATTCCAACGTAATGAAGTCTAATCTTGAGGCAAGCAACCCTCTAAGGCGCTGAGCATTTAGCTTATGTTCGAAACCAATATCGCTATCATAGACGGTCGCTTGTACACGGTTTTCTTTGATTTCAATGCTTATGGATTTAGACCCCGAAACTATTTCGTAGCCTGTCGGAACTGGTTCGCCTTCGACCTCGGTAAATATAAGCTCTAGAGATACTTCTTGTCCGGTTCTCGGTTCAGCTTCAAACAAGTCGCGAGTTTCGGAAGCTCTTTTTCGAAACGTCTCGGAAAGTGCGATGCTAAAATGATCATCACGACCATATCGACCTCCGCGATGATGTGCGATGTTCTTATATCCACCCAAAAAAAATGGATCTTTGTTGAAGGACGGTTCGCTCCGTCCATTTGAAAAGTCCAGGATGTATCGAAGAGCAGCAAGAAACGAGCTTTTGCCCGAGCTGTTTTCTCCCACCAACAAAGTTATTGGGGCAATCTCAGCTGTTTGCTTTTCTCCAAAACAGCGAAATTTATCTAATGTGATTTCCATGTTTTGGGCCGGATTTGTTTTTCAAGGGATTAGTTTTATCGTAGTCATAAAGCCAATAACCGCCAATTAAAGCCCCAATTCCTGCTCACGTAGGCGCTTCACCTCGTCCCGCAGCCGCGCAGCCTCTTCGAACTCCAGGTTCGCGGCGGCTTCGCGCATTTGTTTTTCGAGGTCGGCGACCACAGCCTTGAGATTGTGACCGCTGCCGCCCTCGAGGGCAGGGGCCTTGTCCTCCGCGACAGCGCGGGTGCGGCCGCGGGACTTGCCGCCATCCTTGCCGCGGCCCCGGCCTTTCGCTGAGACGTCCTTCTTCTCGCCGAGCTCGCCGAGGATGTCGGCGACGTCGCGGCGGATCGTGGTAGGCGTGATGCCGTGTTCCTCATTGTAGGCCTGCTGCTTGGACCGGCGGCGGTCCGTTTCGTCCATGGCGCGCTGCATGGAGCCGGTCACCTTGTCCGCATAGAGAACAACGCGCGCCTCGGCGTTCCGCGCCGCGCGGCCGATGGTCTGCACGAGGCTGGTCTCCGAGCGGAGAAACCCCTCCTTGTCCGCATCGAGGATGCCGACAAAACCGCACTCCGGAATGTCGAGCCCCTCGCGCAGCAAATTGATGCCGACCAGCACGTCGAACTGCCCAAGGCGCAGGTCGCGGATGATCTCGATCCGCTCGATCGTGTCGACGTCGGAGTGCATGTAGCGCACGCGCACGCCATTCTCGTGCAGGAAGTCCGTCAGGTCTTCCGCCATCTTCTTGGTCAGCGTCGTGATGAGGGAGCGGTAGCCCTTCGCGGCGACGGCCTTCACCTCGGCCATGACATCGTCGACCTGGTTGGCGCCGCCCGTCGAGACGGGGCGGACTTCCACAGGCGGGTCGAGCAGGCCGGTGGGGCGGATGACCTGTTCGGTGAACACGCCGCCGGTGCGCTCCAGCTCCCACGGGCCGGGCGTGGCGGAGACGTGCACCGTCTGCGGGCGCATGGCGTCCCATTCCTCGAATTTCAGCGGCCGGTTGTCCATGCAGGAGGGCAGGCGGAAGCCGTATTCGGCCAGCGTCGACTTGCGGCTGAAGTCGCCTTTGAACATGGCGCCGATCTGGGGGATCGTCTGGTGGCTCTCATCGGCGAAGACGAGGGCGTTGTCGGGCAGGTATTCGAACATGGTCGGCGGCGGCTCGCCGGGCTTCCGGCCGGTGAGGTAGCGGGAATAGTTCTCGATGCCGTTGCAGCTGCCCGTGGCGGCCAGCATCTCGATGTCATACTGCACGCGCTGTTCGATGCGCTGGGCTTCCAGCAGTTTCCCGTGCTTCTGGAAGTGCGCGATGGTGGATTTCAACTCCGCCTTGATCTGCTCGATGGCCTGGTTGAGCGTCGGGCGGGGCGTCACGTAGTGGCTGTTGGCGTAGATCTTGATCGCGGGCAGTTTCTGCTGCGTGCGGCCGGTGAGGGGGTCGAACTCGGTGATGCTCTCCAGCTCGTCGCCGAAGAAGGAGAGCTTCCAGGCGCGGTCCTCATAGTGGGCGGGGAAGATGTCCATCACGTCGCCCTTCACGCGGAACGAGCCTCGGACGAAGTTGATGTCGTTGCGGGTGTACTGGTTGGCCACGAGGCGCTCGGCCACGGCGCGGGGGTCGATGCGCTGGCCCTCTTCCAGCTTGAAGGTCATCGAGGTGTAGGTCTCGACCGAGCCGATGCCGTAGATGCACGAGACGGAGGCGACGATGATCACGTCGTCGCGCTCCAGGATCGCGCGGGTGGCCGAGTGGCGCATCCGGTCGATCGCCTCGTTGATGGAGGATTCCTTCTCGATATAGAGGTCCGACCGCGGCACATAGGCCTCCGGCTGGTAGTAGTCGTAATAGGAGACGAAATACTCCACCGCATTGTCGGGGAAGAAGGATTTGAACTCGCCGTAAAGCTGCGCGGCGAGCGTCTTGTTGGGCGCGAGGATCAGGGCCGGGCGCTGGGTCGCCTCGATGATCTTGGCCATGGTGAAGGTCTTGCCCGTGCCCGTCGCGCCGAGGAGGACCTGGTCGCGCTCGCCGGCCTGGATGCCCTCGACGAGTTCCGGAATGGCCGTGCGCTGGTCGCCCGCCGGCTCATAGGGGGAGGCGACGCGCAGCGGCCGGGAATCGTCGACGCTGACCCAGTTGCGGTCCGGCCGGTGGGGCGTCCAGTTGTCCGACGGCAGCGCCCCCGCCGCATCACGCGCGAAGCCATCTGCCCCGAAGATCGCCGGGGCTTCCGAAACACCTTTGGAGGGAGACCGAGCCATAAGTCGAGATATGGAGCGGGGGAGGGAGCGTGTCTAGGGTGTTCTTGTTGTGTTCGGGTAGAGCCCCGAGGGCTGGAAGCCGCATCACATGTCTTCGCGGTTGGTGATTTTACTTTTTCATCGAGCCGAGCGCTTCGATCTGCATGCGTGCGATTCTGAGCTGTTCGGCTGAAAGTGACCGGACCATATCCATTATCTCGTTTTCTTCCCGAATTCGGGACCTCGTTTTTCCCCGCGTTGCTGGAAAATCGAGAAGACTACCGATCGGCACGTCCAGAGCTTCTGCGATCAACACCAGTGTTTCCAGAGAGGGAAGCGATTGGGCCCGTTCAAGATTGCTCAGGCTTGCGGAGGTGCGGTTGATGCGCTCAGCCAAGGCCTCCTGGGTCAGGCCTTTCGATCTGCGTGCTGCTCGTATTGCGGCAGCAAGCTGCTCTCTTTGTGCATTTGTCATTCCCCAAGTTCACTTTGGGAAGCGACAACTTCCATAAAGCAGACTTTATGTTTTGACAAGAACTCAAAGGAAACTTAAAGTTTGCGTTGAAAAACTGAATAAACTTAAAGCAGACTTTGGGTGACGTGGTTTTGAATGAGAGGGGGCAGTGGCGCATCACGCGCAAAAGTTGGCAGCGGGCATGTTGAGCCGGGGAGTTTGGGCAAATGATTAGTCGTGGAACTGAGCGCCGATGCGAAGATCTCAGCCCTATGGTTGAAGGAGCTTTGGTGACGCGAGGCCCGTCAGTCTTAAATGAGGTCTTTCGGTGTCACTACGAACAGCTTCTGAGGTTCAGCCAGATCCGCATAGGTAAAACAGCTGACGCAGAGGATCTGGTGCAGGATGCTTTTCTTATCGTGGCGCGCGCTTATCCTGACAAAGAGGCACGTGATCTGAAGCCACTCTTGTTCACGGTGTTACGCAATCTCACGCTGGATTACCTGAAATCGGGCTACGCAAAGCATCGGCGATCGTCAGCAGAGATTGATGGGATGAGCGAGCTCTTTGCTTGTCCGCGGACCGTGACGCCAGAAACGCAGGTGATTGACACCGAAACATTGGCAATTGCAGAGGCGACAATCGCGAAGTTGAAATCGCGCCAGCGTCAAGCATTGCTTCTTAGTCGGTTTGAGCGGCTCACGCATGATGAAATCGCCCGGCGGCTTTCAGTGTCCCCGAGAACGGTGAGGACTGATATTGCGAACGCGCTCGCGGAGATTTCCAAGGCGCTCGTGAAAGCGGACAGGGGCTCTTCAGATTGAGCCCGAGGTGTGTGTCTTTAGGCACCGCGTGCGAGTCGCTTATTCTTAACACTCCAAGTCAGGCTTCTGAGTGCGAATGCTCTCGGCAGCCTGATTGGCTCTTGCCGCACTGGCGTTTGCGCCTTCGATCAGCGGATCGCTGAGCAGGTCCAAAAGTTGGAGGATTTTGCAGGTTATAGTCGGAGATGTGTCTTTGTCTAAACCGACCTGTTCGATGCTTTCATAGACCTTTGACCTTAGCGGCGCTTGTCCGAAACGAAGTCTCGGTAGTCTGCCAAATTTCTGAACTATTCGACCACGCCATTCATGCTGATCGTCTGGAAGCACGTGCGCCGCCAGTCCGAGGAACGCAAACTCGCTGGAGAGCTGGCCGAGCAACCAGACACCCTCAATTTGGCTGAAAGAAAACTCGGGAATCTGGTGGACTTCTTCGAACAGGCCGAGCAGAAGTCCGACATCGTCCTTTCGGATTTCTGCGCGGCGTTCGCCCAATTCCGAGATCAACTGTTCGAACTTGCTTTTCTCTTCTAAAAGACGCCGCCGGTGAGCAGGAATGCCTGAGCCCGACATTTGAGGAAAGGATAAATTGAGCCATTGACGTCTGATCTGGTTCAGCTTTTCCGAAGGCGTGCCGGTCAGAATATTGTATTTCTGGACCATCCAGAGCGCGGTATCGCGGACTCTCTCATTTTCCGACTGAAGCAAATCTGCAAGTCGTTCAGGGCTATACGGTTCGCCGGGTAATTTGAGCCCTTCGCGTGCAGAGACATGATTTTCAATTTTCTTGATGAATTCAGGCTTTGGCGTTTTGTGTCCGGAGATTGTGGCGTTCTCAAAAAAGTCCCGTTCTGCAAACGGATCAAAGTGATTCACATGACCGATGTTGAATAGGTGCCGCTGGGTGCGCGTGCGCTGCCATATGCCGATGGCTTGCAGGAGGGCCGCCATGATGACGAGGTCAACCATCGCTCGGGCCGCAAATGTCAAATGCTTGGCCAGTGGGGCGGTTGTCTCGTGCCCACCAATATCCAATGTAACACCAGTCACCGGTGAGTTCAGGTCGACATTGTAGATTTCCCACCAATCAACAAAAGGTACGGCCTTGGCGAGTTCGGCGCCGAAAAAGGCCAGCCAGGCAATAAATGGGTTCTGAACGTCGTGAATTTCAAAAACGTTCGTGGACCCATTGATCTGATAAAGTGCGAGCGGAACAAAAATGAACAGGGTCGCGTAACCCAGAAGTGCTTCATCCTTGAGGTCATTGTCGAACCCGACCTGGATTTCCGGACTGGACGTTTTCAGCAGTCTTGAGGCAGTTTCCCGATCTTCCTCGATCCATGCCCAGCGCCGCCCGAGCGCAACAATCATCAGCACACCCAGGATGATAGGGATCAGGCCGTAAGGCGGCGCCAATACAAAGCCGAGCGCTGTGAGGGGGAGCAGTGATAACAGGACAAAGCCATGCGGAACGCCGCGTCCGTGCTGGGTCGCGCCTGTGAGCGGGGCGACGATATGGACGAGGATGGAATCGAGATAGCTGACGGCTTGGGCAGGTGCCTGAAGGGGAAAGCCTGCCGCGGCCAGAACTGATCCGTCTGGGTTTCTTGCCGAAAGAGAGTTTATGAACCGGGCGATGTGCGGAATGAAAATAAAGGCAACGAAAACCGCGACCACGCTGAACATGATGGACAGATTGATTAGAAGGCTCATATCCGAAGGCAGGCTGGACACGCGTCCCGCCCATGAAGCGAGCCCTACGATGCCCCCGATCAGCAATGCGCTTAAATAAAAGGACGCCGGAGAAATGACATCGTCGCGCAGCAAGGGACGCTCGTTTGTGCGCCCGAGCCGCGCCTGAAGGAACAGCGCGATCCCAACGGGTGTGATCGCTGCCATGAGGCATCCCACCAGCACCAGAATATGCAGGGGTTTTGCGGCGCCCTCGTTCAGGCCATCCAGCCCCAGATTCGTCCAGGGCAAATGTTGCTCTGCAGACAGGTAGACGACACAGGTCGCGACGATCGTTTCGAAGAACATGTACGCGAAGAGTTCGCGGAACCCATGGCGGACACGGCGGCGTTGCTTGTCGTCGCGCCTCGCTGGCGCGATCTGCATCGCCTCTTTCAGGGCGCCCCAGACCTGAACCATTCGGGCCATGTTTGCGATGAACAGGCCGGAAACGAAAAGACCCAGTCCGATCCAACCCGGCGGTCCGATCTCGGCCACGCGGTCGATTGCGTCCAGAAAGGCGATTTCGAGGTCTGTTCCCAGAAAAACAATGCCGGAGAGCGCGAGAAGGAATCCCAATACGATCAGGACGCTTGTGATCCTGATGAAGGGCCGCTTCGCCGCGTTGGAAGTCGCAATCCCGTCCACCACCCTGTGTTCAGGCATTACGCCTGCTCCCTGTACGCATCCCCAATCTATGAACTTTACGGATTGTTAACCTTCGCGCAAGGGAGGAAATTGGGCGGCATCCTGAGGGGGCGACATCTACAGTCCAGTAGACTTGGCTCAACCTCCAGATAACATCGCCGAAAAACCACAAGAGGAAACGCCATGACCCCACTCACCGAAGCCCGCATCGCGAGTGTCCGCAATCATATGGCGCTGGAGGTCACGCATGATTGGGATGCGGTGATCGCGACATTTGAGCATCCGCGGTACGAGATGCATGGCGGCGGGCAGGTGTTCGATGGGGAGGCGGCGGTGCGGCGCTATTTCGAACTGTCGCGCACACCGTTCCCGGACCAGGACAATGAGATCATCTCCATCGCGGCGGACGAGGACAAGGACACGGTTCTGGTCGAGTTCTGGCTGACCGGCACGCATACCGGGCCGCTGCGGGTGGGCGACAAGACAATCGAGCCGACGGGGCGGAGCTTCCGGGTACGGATGGCGGCAACGTTCGAGTTCGCGCCGGGCAGCGACCGCATCATCTGCGAGCGGCCCTATTTCGATCAGGGCGCGGTGCTGCGGGCTCTGGATCTGGCCTGAAGGCCTCAGACCACGCCGAACAGGTTTTCCAGTGCGAAGAAGATGCCGGCGGCGAGCACTGCGGAGGCCGGAACGGTGATCAGCCAGGCGGCGACGACCGTGTTCACATGCGCGCGGCGCACAAGCTTGCGGGCGGCCTTGCGGCGCTGGACGCCGGCATATTGCGTCTTCGCCGCGTTTGGCGACACGGTGTGGATGTAGCGCAGGCGTGTCTTCGAGTTCGCGGTGAACCATTCCCGGAAGAAGCCGACGCCGAACACAGCGCCCACGGCGATGTGCGTGGAGGAGACCGGCAGGCCCAGCCAGCTGGCGATGATGACGGTGACGGCGGCGGCGAGCGCGACGCAGTAGGCGCGCATCGGGTTCAGCTTGGTAATCGACTCGCCGACCATGCGGATCAGTTTCGGCCCGAACAGGACGAGGCCGAAGGAGATGCCTGCCGCGCCGATCAGCATGACCCAGAGCGGAATGTGGACCTTGGAGGCAACCTCGCCCGCCTCGACCGCGTGAACGATGGCAGCCAGCGGGCCGATGGCGTTGGCCACGTCGTTGGCGCCATGCGCGAAGGAGAGCAGGGCGGCGGAGAAGATCAGCGGCCACACGAAGAGCTCGCGCAGCGACTGGTTGCGGTTGGCCATGCCGCGCGACTGGCGCCTGATCAGCGGATGCGTGATGATCCAGGCGACAATGGCGACGCCGAGGCCGATGAGGAGGGCCGTGGACAGGCTGATATGATCGAACCAGGGAAGGTGCTTCAGGCCCTTGAGCGACATATAGGTGCCAAAGGCGCCGGCCATGATCGAGATCAGAACAGGCACCCAGCGGCGCGCGGCGGCGATCTTGTCTTCGCGGTAGATGATGAAAATCTTGATGAAGGCCAGCACGCCGGCCGCGATGATGCCGCCGAGGACCGGCGAGACGACCCAGCTGGCGGCGATGGAGGCCATGGTGGGCCAGTGCACCGCGCCGAAGCCGGCCGCGGCAATGCCGGCGCCCATCACGCCGCCGACGACGGCATGGGTGGTCGAGACCGGCGCGTTCAGCACGGTGGCGAGGTTCACCCACAGGGCCGAGGAGATGAGGGCGGCCATCATCAGCCAGACGAAGGTCTCGGTCGTCGGCACGGTGGAGGGGTCGATGATGCCCTTGGAAATCGTGGAGACGACGTCGCCGCCGGCCAGCAGGGCGCCGGCGCTTTCGCAGATCGCCGCAATGACCAGCGCGCCGCCAATGGTCAGCGCCTTGGAGCCGACGGCCGGGCCGACATTGTTGGCCACGTCATTGGCGCCGATGTTTAGGGCCATGTAGCCGCCAATGGCTGCCGCTGCGATGATCAGGAGGCCGTTGTCCTGTCCGCCGAGCAGGGCGCCGCCGATGACGACGATGGCGGCCAGGAACAGGAAGGCGAGACCGGGGGCGACAACACTGCGGGCGGTGGCCTGAACGGCGGCCTCTGCCCTGCCGAGTTTGACAAGGTCCTTGTCCAGGGTTTCCTTGACGAGTTTCGGATCCTTGCCGTCAGCCATGAGAGCCCCTTCGCTAGCAGGCGTTGGGCTGCATCAGCCGCAAGCCGCCGGAATTTTCAACCGGATTCGAAAATTCAGGCTGTAGATGTCATAAGACTGTCACGAAACTCATGAGTTCAGCGCGAAGATCATGGCCTGAAAGTTCCGTCCAATCATGTTTGCCCGGTCGTAGAAGAAGTCCGCCGCGGCGGGATTCGGCATCAGCTCGTCCACGGTCTGGCGGAACAGGCCCAGCCAGCGCGCGAAATGCGCCTCGCTGATGCGGCCGGACAGGCGCAGGTGCGGCGGCATGGGGCGGCCGTTATAGCGCCGCGTGCCGAGCGCAATGGCCGACCAGAAATCCTTCAGCTTCGCCAGGTGCGGGTCCCAGTCATCCCCCAGCGCCGACTGGAAAATGGGGCCGAGCAAATCGTCTTCCCGCACGCGGGCATAGAATGTGTCGACCAGCCGCGAGACCAGCGCCTCGTCAATGCCGAGGGCGGCAGCGTTCCGCTCCATCGCAGCCTGTCGTTCTTCGCCCGAGCGGCGGATGGCGTCGGTCATGGTCTGCGGTCTAATCCTGCTCTAATCCTTTGGGGGCTCGACCGGCGGCGGCGTCACCGGCGCGCTGAACGCCTTGCGCACGACCCAGGCGGTGATGCCCACCATGATCACGACCAGGCAGCCAAACCCGATCAGGGCATAGATTGCCAGATTGTCGACCGTCAGATTCCCCATAACCGCCTCCTGCACGGTAGCCTCTTGTGCCGCGCAGGGTCGGGCCTGACCTTTGAAAAATCAATACGTAACCTTACCGAGGGGTCGGATGTGCCACCGCTGCGGCCGCTTGCGCGGGCAGGCCGTCCTGCGGCATAGGCCCGGCATGTCTCCGGCCCAGCCCCTCTCATATGATGCGATCGTGCTCGGCGCCGGGGCGGCGGGCCTGTTCTGCGCGGCGCGCATGGGGCAGGCGGGCCAGTGCGTCGTCGTGCTGGACCATGCGGCTAAGCCTGCGGAGAAAGTGCGCATCTCCGGCGGCGGGCGGTGCAACTTCACCAATCTCGAAACTGTGGCGAACCGGTTCATCAGCCAGAACCCGCATTTCGCGAAGTCGGCGCTTGCCCGCTACACGCCGTGGGATTTTACCAGCCTGATGGCCGCCCACGGCCTGACCTGGAACGAGAAGACGCTTGGGCAATTATTCTGCGACCAGAAATCCGGCGCGATCATCCAGATGCTGCTGGACGAGCTGGCCGCCGGGCAGGGGGAATTGCGCCTCGATACGTCGATCCATTCGGTGACGCATGCCGATGGCCGCTTCCGGGTGGAAACCTCCGGCGGCGAGTACACCGCGCCGAAACTGGTCGTGGCGACGGGTGGGCTTTCCATTCCGAAGATGGGCGCGACAGGCCTTGCCTATGACATCGCTCGCCGGTTCGGGCACGAGATCGTGCCGACACGGGCGGCGCTCGTGCCTTTCGTGTTCACCGGCGCAGACCATGAAGACTTCGCGTCCATCTCCGGCGTTGCCTGCGACGTGCGCGCGACGGCGGGCGGGGCGGCCTTCGAGGAAGCGATGCTGTTCACCCACCGGGGCCTTTCCGGCCCGGCGATCCTGCAGGTGTCCTCCTATTGGCATCCCGGAGAGGCGGTGATGCTGACCCTGCTGCCGGGCACTGACATTGCGGGCCAGTTGAAAGAGACAAAACGCGACCGGCCGATGCAGACGCTCGCCACCGCGCTTGAAGGCTTCTTCGCGAAACGCCTCGCCGATCTCATCCTGCGCCGTCAGGGTCTCGACCCCGCGGCGCGGCTGGCCGACCTCTCACACGCCGTGCTGGACGATCTTGCAGGCGCGCTCACCAGCTGGCAGGTGCGCCCAGCGGGCACGGAAGGCTACCGCACGGCAGAGGTGACCGCCGGCGGCGTCGATACCGCCGGGCTCTCTTCCCGCACCATGGAAAGCCGCCAAGTACCGGGCCTCCACTTCATCGGTGAATGCGTCGACGTGACCGGCTGGCTCGGCGGCTACAATTTCCAATGGGCCTGGGCGAGCGCCGCTGCCGCTGCCGCCGAACGCCCTAGCTGAGCTTGTAGCGGATCGGCAGGCTTTTCAGGCCGGAAACGAAATTCGCCCGCGTGCTTTGCGGCTCGCCAGCCAGCTCGATGGATTCGAGGCGCGGCAGCAGCTCGTTCAGCAGGGCTTTGATCTCCATCCGCGCAAGGTGCATGCCGAGGCAGACATGAACGCCATAGCCGAAGGCGACCTGTTTCTTCACGTCGCGGTCGACCCGGAATTCGAACGGATCCTCGAAGACTTCCTCGTCGCGGTTGCCGGACCAGTAGAAGAGGGCGAGCCCGTCGCCTTTCCTGATCGTCTTGCCACGAAGTGTGTAGTCCTCGGTCGCTGTGCGCATGAAATGCTTCACCGGTGTCGTCCAGCGGATCATTTCCTCGATAGCATTCGGTAGCAGCGAAAGGTCGTTCTTGAGCTTGGCCAGCTGGTCCGGACGTTTGATCAGTTCCAGCATGCCGCCGGAGACGGTAGAGCTGGTCGTGTCATGCCCGGCGGTGGCGACGATGATATAATAGGACATCGCTTCGCGATCGCCGATGGGCTGGCCGTCGATCTGGCCATTGGCGATAACGGTGGAGACATCATCGCGCGGATTGGCGCGGCGGTCTTCGGTGATGGCGCCGAAATACTTGAACAGTTCCTGCGCCGTTTTCAGGAGGTCGACGCCTTCGTCGCTGGTAACGGTCTGGCCGGTCTCCGACTTGTTTTCGCTTTCACCGGCCACATCCGGATCACTGGGGCCAAAGATTTCCTGCGTCATCTTCAGCATGAATTTTTCATCAGACCTCGGAACGCCGAGGATCTCCATGATCACGCGCAGCGGATACCAGAGGGCGACCTCCTTCACGAAGTCACACTCGCCGCCGAGGCTGGCCATGTGGTCGACATGTTCCTTGGCGATCTCGGCGATACGGCCTTCCAGCTTGCGGAGGTTCGGCGGCATGAACCAGGCCTGCGTCAGGGCGCGCAGCTTCATGTGTACCGGATCGTCGAGGTCGACGAGCGTGCGGAAGAGGTGGGTGTCGCCGGTCATCGACATGATCCATTCCTCACCCGCTTTCGGGCTCAGATAGGTGCGGTCATGATTGATGAAGATCTTGTTGTTCTTCTCGACCTCGAGAATGTCGGCATGTTTGGTGACCGACCAGAACGGGCGGAAGCCGTCGGGCTCGGTCCAGTGCAGCGGGTCGTCCTGTCTCAGCTTGGTATAGACGTCATGGATTTCCCAGCTGGCATAAAGGTCCGGATGGACGATCTCATCGTCCACCGTGTCGCGCTTGAAGCCCGGAAAAACGGTTTGCGTTCCGTCGGCCATGAATTCCTCCCTGTTTTCTTCGAAGGTGAAGACGTCAGCTCTATGCCGTCAAGCCATGCCGCCCGGTAATTCGCCCCGGTTTGCCGCTGTTTACGTGGGTTGGCGGGGGTGTGGCGGCCCTCTGGCGGGCGCGTGACGCCGTGATGGCGTGGCTGACAGGGGAATTTCCCGCTCTTTCTGGTGGACGGAAGCGAACCTTGTTAAGGGAGGTCATCATGCAGTTTCACGCAGATGCAGCCAAGATCAGACGATGGCGCGAGGAGCGTCATTGGTCACAGGAACACCTGGCAGATCTCGCCGGGATCGGCCTGCGCACAATCCAGAGGATCGAGCGGGGCGAGAAAGCCTCCCGCGAGTCGCTGATGGCGCTGGCGGCGGCCTTCAATGTCGATGTCATGGCGCTGACGGTGGATGCCCAGTCGGAAGCCCGCGCCCAGTCACGGCAGAAGGTCGCCCGGAAAGGCGCGGCGCTGCGGCTGTCCTTCTGGATCAGTCTGGCGAGCTATCTGTTCGGAATGGTCCTTTTCGCCGGCATCAATATCGGCACGGGCAGCTATGTGATGATGTGGGCCATGATCTGGTGGACGGTCGGGACAGCCGGTCACGGCCTCGCTGTGGTCCTTTATGAACTGGTCACCCGGCACAAGGCCCTGATGAGCGCGGCCGAATAAGTTCAGGCTGTGCACGGCAGGAGGCAGGGCTGCCGCAATCCGGACACCAGTTTTGCCGCCTGTTGCTGCTTGACGTTGAGGCGGTGGCGGATCACATCGCATTCACCATGAAAGAGCCGTTGCCTGCCACTTCTCCTGAGGACACGCCAGCACGCCGGGCCATGCTGCTCGGCGGCGTGCTTCTGGCCGTTGTGCTGCTTGTCTTCGGCCTCGGAAAACTGGGCATCCTGCCGAGCGGGGAGGCGATGACGGCCTGGATGGACGGCATGGCCGACAGTCCCTGGGGCCTGCCGGCGCTGATCCTTGTCTTCTGCGTCGCCGCCTTTCTGGGCGTGCCGCAATTCGCGCTGATCGCTGCCGCCGTGGCCGTGTTCGGCCCCTGGGCCGGGGCGGGCTATTCCTGGATCGCGACCATGGCATCGGGCGCGCTGACCTTTTATGTCGGGCGGCTGACGGGCGAGCAGGCTTTCCGCCGCTATGCCGGCAAGACAGCGAACCGGCTGGCGGGCTTTATCGGGCGCAATGCCTTTGTCGCCAGCGCCGTGGTACGCAACGTGCCGACCGGGCCGCTGCTGCTGGTCAACATGGCGTTCGGCGTCAGCCATGCGCGCTTCCTGCCTTACTGGGCCGGCATGGGGCTGGGCAGCCTTCCGAAGATCCTGCTGATCGCCTTTGCAGGCCGCAGCCTGCTGGCTGCGCTGCAGGGAAATCCGGTCACCGCAATTCTGACGGCGCTGGCGGCGGTTGCCGTTTATGCGGGCATTGCCCTCTGGGTGCGCCAAAGGGTGCGAAGATCGGGGCAATCTGTTGCCCTGATCGGTTCAGGCGCGGTTGACAATTCGGGCGATCTGCCGGAATAACCGCACCATGCGCAAGAATTTGCCCCTACTCCTGCTTCTTACCGGCCCCTGGCCGGTGCCGACTGCTCCGCACTAAGTCCGGGGCAGGCGCACGGTCAGGGGATTTTCAGCCGAACCTTTTCCGATATTCCCCAGATCCAGGCAGCCTGCCATGACCAAGCCAGAACATATCCGCATCTTCGACACCACCTTGCGTGATGGCGAACAATCGCCGGGCGCGTCCATGACCCATGGCGAGAAACTCGAACTCGCCGCCCTGATGGAAGACATGGGCGTCGACGTGATCGAAGCCGGTTTCCCCGCCGCCTCGGAAGGCGACTTTGCCTCCGTCAGCGAGATTGCCCGCCGCTCGAAAGAGGCCATCATCTGCGGCCTGTCCCGCTCGACCGAGAAGGACATCGAACGCTGCGGCGAAGCCGTGCGCCACGCGGCGCGCCCGCGCATCCACACGTTCATCTCCACCAGCCCCGTGCACATGAAGCACAAGCTGCAGATGGGCCCGAACGCCGTGCTCGAAGCCGTTGGTCGCTCTGTCAGCCAGGCCCGCAATTTGGTCGACGATGTCGAGTGGAGCGCAGAGGATGCGACCCGCACCGAATTCGACTTCCTGTGCAAATGTATCGACGTCGCCATCCAGAGCGGTGCGACCACGATCAATATTCCGGACACGGTTGGCTATTCCCACCCGGACGAATATGGCCGCCTTTTCAAGCGCCTGATCGAGAATGTCGCCAATTCGGACAAAGTGATCTGGTCGGCGCACTGCCACAATGACCTCGGCCTCGCCGTCGCCAACTCCATCAGCGCCGTCGCCAATGGCGCCCGCCAGGTGGAATGCGCGATCAACGGCCTCGGCGAGCGCGCCGGCAATGCCGCGCTGGAAGAAGTCGTCATGGCGCTGCGCGTCCGTCAGGACACGCTGCCCTACACAACCAATGTGAAGAGCGAGTACCTCTCGCGTGCCTCCGCCATGCTGAGCCGCATCACGGGCTTCCCGGTGCAGTACAACAAGGCCATCGTCGGCAAGAACGCCTTCGCGCACGAAAGCGGCATCCACCAGGATGGCATGCTGAAGAATTCCGAAACCTACGAGATCATGAAGCCGGAAGATGTCGGCGTCGCCAAGACGTCCTTGGTGATGGGCAAGCTGTCCGGCCGCCACGCCTTCCGCGACAAGCTGGAATCGCTGGGCTACGTGCTGGAGCAGGACGCGCTGAACGACGCCTTCAAACGCTTCAAGGCGCTGGCCGACAAGAAGAAGCATGTCTTCGATGACGACATCGTGGCCCTGGTCGACGATCAGCTGGCGGAAGATGGCGAGCGCGCCATGTTCAAGCGCCTGCGCGTCGTGGCCGGCACCGAAGGCCCGCAAACGGCCGAGATCGACCTCGTCATGGATGGTGAAGACAAGTTCGCCATCGCCCGCGGCAACGGCCCGGTCGATGCGGTCTTCAACGCGATCCGTTCGCTGATCCCGCATACCGGCAAGCTGGACCTCTATCAGGTGCATGCCGTGACCGGTGGCACGGATGCGCAGGCGACCGTGTCTGTGCGCCTGAACGATGCCGATGGCTTCATGGCCACCGGCCGGGCGTCCGACCCGGATACGCTGGTCGCGAGTGCGAAGGCCTATCTCCACGCGGTCAACAAGCTGGAAAACCGCAAGGCAAAACGCCAGGCGGCCTGATCATCCTTTGAAAACAGCGCTTTTCTCCTGTGCATCGCGCGCGGGAGAGAGGTCGGCTGTGTGCTGACGAGACCGCTTCATGGAACTCTGGATCCCGGTCACCCTTGCGGCGGCTTTCTCCCAGAATTTGCGCAATGCGCTGCAGAAGACGCTGAAAGGCCGCCTCAGCACATGGGGGGCGACGGCCAGCCGGTTTGTCTTCGCGGCGCCGCTGGCCGTGCTGTTCTTCTTCACGCTTCGCGGCGTGACCGGGCAGGGCGTCGGCGTACCGCCGGGCAGCTTCTATGTCTGGGGCATGGTCGGCGGCCTCGCGCAGATCATTGCGACGGGCCTGCTGATCCATCTGTTCTCGTACACGAACTTTGCGGTCGCCACGGCCTTCACCAAGACAGAGCCCCTGCAGACGGCCCTGTTCGGCATCGTCCTTCTGGGAGACCGGCTGACAGGCGGGGCAGCGATCGCCATCCTCATCAGCCTGCTGGGCGTGATCCTCGTCTCCATGCCGGGTGGTGAGGGAAAGGCGCGTTTCCGGATCGACAGCAAAGTCTGGATCGGTGTGCTGTCCGGCGGACTGTTCGGTCTCTCCGCGGTCGCCTATCGCGGAGCATCGCTTTCGCTGCCGGAAGGCGGCGTGGTGCTGAGGGCGTCGGCTGCGCTCGCCTTCGTGACAATGTTCCAGGCCATCGCGATTTCAGGCTGGCTGATCTGGCGGGAGCGCGGGCAGGTGGCCCATCTCGTTCGGGCCTGGCGCGTGGCCTCGCTGGTGGGCATCACCGGCATGCTCGGCTCCCTCGCCTGGTTCACGGCGTTCACGCTTGAAAATGCGGCCCATGTGCGGGCCGTGGGGCAGGTGGAGGTGATCTTCACGCTGGCCATCTCGATCCTCTTCTTTCGCGAGAAAGTCACGCCGAGAGAGATCGCAGGTGTGTTGCTTGTGGCTGCTGGTGTTGTCGCGCTGGTGCTTCTGGCGCATTGAGGGCGACGATGTCTGGAATAGAGGAGGCTGGCATGGCGGAAGGCTGTTCAGTGCCCATCATGGATCGCGCCTGGGTGCGCGAGGCGGTGCAGAAGATCAATGCGGACTTCAACCGCTCTGCCGACACGCACCTGATCAAGGTGGACCTGCCGGCATTCCCGGACCAGACGCTCTACCTGAAGGACGAGTCCATCCACCCGTCCGGCAGCCTGAAGCACCGGCTGGCGCGCTCGCTCTATCTCTATGGCCTCTGCAACGGGCATATCGGGCCGGACACGGTGATCGTGGAATGCTCCTCCGGGTCGACGGCCGTGTCGGAGGCCTATTTTGCGCGCCTGCTCGGCCTGCGCTTCATCGCCGTGATGCCGAAGGGGACCGCACCTTCGAAGATCGAGAAGATCACCTTTTATGGCGGGGAGCCGCACGAGGTGGAGCCTGGCGATATCTATGCCGAGGCCGAGCGGCTGGCTTGCGAGGCCGGTGGCCATTTCATGGACCAGTTCACCTTTGCCGAACGGGTGACTGACTGGCGGGGCAACAACTCCATCGCCGACAGCCTGTTTGCGCAGCTTGCGCTGGAAGATCATGCGATCCCCGACTGGGTGGTCATGAGCGCTGGCACGGGCGGCACCTCTGCCACGATCGGGCGCTATATCCGTTACCGCTGTGATCTTGCCGCAAAGACGCAGCTATGCGTGGCCGATCCGGAAAATTCGGTTTTCTACGATCATTACCGCACAGGTGATCCGTCCCTGCGGATCAAGACGAAGTCACGGATCGAGGGTATCGGGCGTCCACGCGTCGAAGCCTCCTTCCAGCCGCGCGTCATCGACCGGATGATGCAGGTGCCGGATGCCGCCTCCATTGCGACGATCCACTGGCTGGAAAAGGTGCTGGGCCGCAAATGCGGCGGGTCGACCGGAACGAATGTCTGGGCGGCGCTGCACCTGATGGATGAGATGCGGGCGGCCGGTCAGCCGGGCTCTGTGGCAACGCTGATCTGCGATGGCGGCGAGCGCTATCTGGACACTTGCTACAATCCGGACTGGATCGCGCGGGAAGGCCTGATGCTTGCCTCGCACACGCAATGGCTGGCGGAGACGACCGGCGCCTGAACGCTTGTTCTGCTCCAAAAGGAGACGGTCAGGTCATAACCTTCCTGGACCGAACCGGGTCAGTTTTGCGTGTGAATCTGAGACATTGCCTTCGAAAAGAAGCGGAAAAAGCGCTCAGCTTTCCTCGTCGTCGGACTTTTCAGCCCGCCGTGTCTCTTCGTCCCGAATGCGGGCGATCAGGGCTTCGAATTTTTCGGGAACGGGTTCCTGAAGCAGGGCTTCGAAGGTTTTCTGCAGGGCAGAATTCAGGGCCTGAGAGGCGCCGACCGGGATTTCCTTCGGCGCACTTTCGGGCTGGTCCTTGTCCTGAGAATTGTCCTTCATGAGATCGTTTCCCCGAGATGCCAATTCTACCGCGTCCCTTATGGTCATATCGACCGCGATGAATATCAGGCGGTCCGGTGATCGCAACCGTAATTTGCGTAACTTTTGCGCTCGGAGCGGGGTGGCAATTGGCGGGTGTCGAAAATTCAGAGAGTCGCACGCGCTTGGGAATGACGAATACTGCAATAAATACTACGCATTGGGACTTTCTTCCGTGCGTCTGACGCGTGGCCCGGTCTAAAGATTACATTTGTAGAATTCTCGATTTATCTACCAAGAATAATGCGCCTAATCGGCGAAATGGGGACTTGGATCGTCGAGAAGTGGCATTCTTCATGCCGAATCCGAATCTGTCTTCCGGCCAGCCGAGCCGTCGGAATCCGGGTCTGTGTTTCGCACATAAAGCCCTCGGCCGAGCCGTCCCGGAAAGGTCCGGTGGGCTGAGGACCGGTGCTCGGTTCCGATTTCAATAGGCTGCGGCGGCCAGTGGTCAGTTCTGACCAAGTCCGCCTGCGGCACATGTGTCGCGCATACGATTCAACATGCGGAATCGAAACCGCCGGATACGGCAAATTTCATCTATTCCTTCAACCGTAACTCCATCCCCCTGTGTCAGAACGGGCCGTAACGATGTGGCACGTCCAATGTGCCGGATTGAACAACCGACCATGCCTGAGCGGGCGCAAAGACCTGCCTGGCAACCAATAGGGTGATAAAAACATGGCAAAGACGGTCCTCGTTATCGATGACGATCCGACGCAACGCCGCCTGCTTCAGGCGGCTGTGGAAAAGGCGGGCTTTGCCTGCCGCACGGCGCCGGATGGCGAAGCTGGCATTGCGCTGGCTGCGGACCCGAAGGATGGCATTGATGTCGTCCTCCTGGACCTGACCATGCCAGGCCTGTCCGGGATGGAAACGCTGGAGCGTCTGGCCGCCAAACGGCAGGACCTGCCGGTGATCATGCTGACCGCAACCAGCGGCATTGACACGATTGTCCAGTCCATGCGCGGCGGCGCCGTCGACTTTATCGTGAAGCCGGCCAATCCGGAGCGCGTGGTTGTCAGCATCCGGAACGCCCTGAAGATGCAGTCGCTGACCGGCGAAGTGAAACGCCTCGCCCGCAAGGCGGAAGGTGGTATGGCGTTTGATGACATGATCGCGTCGGCTGCGCCGATGCGTCAGGTGATCCGCCTGGCCGAGCGCGCTGCGGTCTCCGACATTCCGGTCCTCATCCTCGGTGAAAGCGGTGTGGGTAAGGAAGTTGTTGCCCGTTGTATCCAGGGTGCCTCGACCCGCGTCGGCAAGCCGTTTGTGACCGTGAACTGTGGGGCCATTCCGGAAAACCTGGTCGAGTCGATCCTGTTCGGTCACGAGAAGGGCGCCTTTACCGGTGCTGTCTCCAAAGCGCTCGGCAAGTTTGTCGAGGCCGATGGCGGCACGCTCTTCCTGGATGAAGTCGGCGAACTGCCGCTGGACGCGCAGGTGAAACTGCTGCGTGCGCTGCAGGAAGGCGAAGTCGATGCCGTCGGCTCACGCCGTCCGACAAAGGTCGATGTGCGGATTATCTCCGCCACCAACCGCGACCTGTCCCAGCAAGTGGCCGAGGGCACATTCCGCGAAGACCTGTTTTACCGCCTCAACGTGTTCCCGATCGACATGCCGAGCCTTCGCGAACGCCGCGACGACATTCCGGCGCTGGTCGATCACTTCATCGCCCGCTTCAATGCGAGCGAAGGCACGAAAGTGTCCGGTGTTTCTGACGACACGATGAAAATGCTCTATGCCTTCGACTGGCCGGGCAACGTCCGTCAGCTGGAGAACGCTGTCTTCCGCGCCGTGGTCCTCTGCGATGGCGACAAGCTGCGTCCGCAGGACTTCCCGCAGATTTCCGGTCAGATGCCGGACATCGCCAGCTTGCCGGCGGCCCCGGCCGTAACCTCAGCCGAAGCGGCCGTTCCGGCTGCCCCCGGTGTGGCGGCTGTTGGTGAAGGCCCGGTCTCCATCATGGATTCCGATGGCGAGATGCGCGCCCTGCAGGACATCGAACGCGACATCCTTCAGTATGCCATCGATTATTATCAGGGCCATATGAGCGAAGTGTCCCGGCGTCTCGGCATCGGCCGCTCGACGCTTTACCGCAAGGTGCGCGAGTACGATCTCGACATGCACGAGCGCGAAGCCAGCTGATCATCCTTTGACCGGTTTGAGGCCGCCTCAGCCCTGAGGCGGTCTCGACAGGTCAAATGACATGGCTACATCGCAGCGCGCATAGCGTTTGCCGTAGCGTTCCATGATGTCCGCATCATGGACGAAGCCGGCCTTCTCATAGAGATGAATGGCAGCTGCGCATTTCCTGTTGGTCAACAGGAACAGCGTGCCGATGGGCAGTTGCCGGGCACGCTCGATTGTCCGTTGCAGGAGGAATTCTCCGGCCTTCAGGCCGCGCGCGCTGGCGCGGACCCCCATCTTGGTCAGTTCGAACGTATCGCCCTCCACCGGCATCAGGGCACAAGTGCCGATGATGCCCAGTCCCGCCGCTTCGATGAACAGGATATCGCCGCCCCGGTCGATGATCATCTCGCGCGGATGCTCGATGATCTCGATGTCCTTTTCCTCCAGCGTGAACATGTCTTCCACCCATTCGCGGGTGATGGCGTCAAAGTCGGGGGCGAGGCGGTCGTCATAATTGACCAGCCTGAGCGCCGGGCCTGCGCCCTCATCCAGGATACGGTCGTGCAGCGAGCGTTCCTGCAGCGCCGCTTCGACCCGGCCGATCTGGGTCAGGAAGTCTGCATCGGGGCCTTCGCAGAGGCGCTGGGCCGCGCGGCGCACCTGGGGCCAGAGATCGCGCTTCAGCGCGTTGACCAGGGTTTCGCCCTCAGGCGTCAGGCGGATCTGCTTCTGCCGGCTGTCGCCTTCAACGGGCGAGACGGTGGTGAGCCCCATCTTCTGCAGGGCGTTGTGGATGCGGGTGACGGCAGGCTGGCTGATGCCGACGGCCTCTACCGCTTCGCTGACACTGAGCGGGCCGTAGGTGGAGAGTGCCGCCAGAAGCGGGAAATGCGTGCCCTGAATGGGCAGGCCCCGGTCGGCGAACACTTTCGTTGCGTCGGCCTGCATCCGCTCTGCCAGCCGCTTCAGCCGGCTGCCGAGCGCCAGCGGTCCCATTTCAGCCAGAACGTCTCGTGTCATGCCCAGTCTCCTGATTCACAGGATATATAACTTGTTATGTGATTGGGATTGTCAACCAGTTTTCGGTGATGTGGCCGCGCTCAGGCGTCTTCGTCGATCGAGCTGGCCACTGTGGCGGGCGTCGGCCGTGTGACGGCTGCGACGGCGAGGCCCGCGCCTGCGGCCAGCACCATCAGCCAGTAGATGTGTGTCTGCGCGCTCGCGCCGCCGGGGGCGAGGGCATCATAGGCAAGGCCGGACAGGAAAGTGGACAACGCGAGGATCGGCCCGAACACGAGCGCGCCGTTCACGGCATAGGCCAGCGGCAGGCGCTCATCCGGCAATGCCTGCTGAAGGAAGCGCATCGTGGCCAGGTGCGTCAACGCGAATGAGGCTGCGTGCAGCGTCTGGAACAGGGCCGCGGCCATGACCGGCAGGACGAATCCCGCCGCTGTCCAGCGGATCATGGCGCCGAGCCCGCCCAGCCAGAGCAGGCCAACCGAACTGAAGCCTCGCAGGAGCCGCCCGGAGAGCAGCAGGAGCGCGATCTCTGTCACCACGCCGACCGCCCAGAGCACGCCGATGCTGGAGCCGGAAATGCCTTGCGATACCCAGATCACGGACGAGAAAGCGTAATAGACGCCATGGCTCGCCTGGATCAGCGCTGCGGCCAGGATGAAGGCGAAGAGCGCGGGCAGACGGTAAAGCGAGAAGCCCTCCGCAAATGTGCTGAGAATGGTGCGCTTCGGCAGAACCTTCCGCGCACCCTCCCGCGTGAACAGCGGCGCGATTGTCGCCAACAGGGCCGCGATGATGAGATAGGTGAGGATACCGTCCGGTCCGAAGGCCGAGAGGACGGCGCCGCCCGCCAGGTTGGAAACCACGAAAGCGAGCGAGGCGATGGCGCGGCCCTGCCCGTAATCCGGCCGGGCATTCCGTGTGCCGTAGATCAGCACCGCTTCGAACAGCGGCCCGGAGACGTTGGTCGCACTATAGATGGCGACGCAGACAAGGAAGGCGGCTGCCTGCGGCACGTCCGGGAAGAGCAGCACGTATCCGGCGAGGCAGACGGCCATTGTGCCCGCCAGTGTGGCGCGAAGCCCGTGCGACTGCGCCCGGCCTGCGGCGAGCGGTCCGGCGAAGATGCGGATCAGTGCGGCGAGCGTGCCTGCCCCGGCGATTTCCGCGCCCGACATGCCACCGGCTTTTTCCATCCAGACCGGCAGGTAAGGCAGGTTCGCGCCCAGTACGAGATTGACGGCGCCGGCCGAAAGCGAGGCCAGCCAGGCATCGTTCAGGCGCATGCGTCAGGCCTGCTGGCGGGAAACGGGCCGGTTTGCATTTGGGGGTCCGTAAGCTGTGTTGAGAACGGAATCCGCACTAGCCCGGTTATGGCGGCCGGGATAGCGGAAACTGACCGTGTCCGGAAAAATCCTCAGCAGCTCTCAAACACCGGTAGCGGTGAGCTGTTCCTTGATAACTTCGCCCACTTTCCTCGCATCGGCTTCCCGTGGGCTGCCGGCCCGCCAGGCGATGCCGATCCGGCGTCCGATGACCGGGCGCACAAACTCGCGCACGGCAACATCGTTGCCGACATTCAGCCCGTGATCCACCGCGAGCCTGGGCAGGAGCGAGACGCCGAGCCCGCCGGCGATCATGTTGACCAGCGTGCCGAGCGAGGTCGCGGCCACCTGGTCCTTCCGGGCGCCTGTCCGCATGCGGCAGATGGAGAGGGCATGGTCGCGCAGGCAGTGGCCGTCTTCCAGCAGCAGCAAGTTCTCGTCCGCCAGGTCTTCCGGGGCGAGCCCGTTCTTCTTCGCCAGCGGGTGATTGGCCGGGGCGGCAAACAGGAACTCGTCGTCCAGCAGCGTCATGGTCTCGATGCCGGGCGTATCCCAGGGCAGCGCGATCAGGGCGGCGTCCAGCGTACGGGTGCGCAGCTGGTCGATCAGGCGTCCGGTCTTGTCCTCATGCAGGTAGAGTTTCAGGTCCGGATAGGCCGTGTTCAGGGCTCGCACGGTCTGCGGCAGCACGAAAGGGGCGATGGTGGGGATGGCGCCGAGGTGGAAGGGGCCCGTCAGCAGGGCGCCGGCGCTCTGCACCGCCTGCACGAGCGCATGGGCATCGTTCAGCAGCGCCGAGGCGCGGGCGAGGGCGATCTCGCCGGCATGGGTGAGGCTGGCGCCGCGGGCCTCTCGCTCGGCCAGCTTGACGCCCAGCAGGTCTTCCAGTTCGCGAATTCCGGCAGACAGCGTTGGCTGGGTGACATGGCAGGCTTCGGCTGCGCGGGAAAAGGATCCCGTCTCGCCGAGCGCGACCAGGAACTGCAACTGGCGGAGTGTCGGGATAATCATAGGTTCGATCTATGGCCTAACGACAATCCATCAAAATTTCTTTTTGTCGCAGGGAAAAACTCCCACAACCCTGAAACCCGAAAATACCCAGCAAAAACAATTAACTGACTTGTTTTTTCGCTGCGTGATGGTTCGGAAAATCAGCCCTGGGTGACTTTGGGAGGAAAAAACTTCAGCCGAGGCGAGAAAAATTGGAACCATTTGGCGCCGCCAGACATATTGCTCATGAACCGTTCGGGGCGGGTTATCTCAACTCCCCACCCAAGACCCTCGTTTCGAGCGGCGAAAATGGCCCGGCAAGCCGGAACAAAGCGTCCGCCACCCATCAGGGCGCTCGGCACCGTCCCCCTCCCAAGCCAGATGGCTTGTCGGGCCTGATTTCCTCACTCTCCGGACTTCAGCATGATCTTAACGGACCTTGAGCGGCCCGTATGCGGCGTCCGGGTGTCTCAAGAAAACCACCTGATTGCTTCGGCGGCGTACAAGTCGAATCCCAGTGCCTGGTAAGTGAAACCAAGTTTCTGCGAGATGATTTCTGGATGGCTGCGCAAACCGCAGGCTTCAAATGTTAAAAACTCAGTAACTTTTAATCTGGCTGTGGATAACCGAGTCTGTTTCGGCATCGAGCTGATTCAAAAAGGAAATTCGGTTCCTGCCCATACCGACCCACCCGTTTGTTCCGGTTTGTTCATGGTTGGATCGCTTGGTGTTCCTGTGCGGGGCTGTTGTGGATATTTCGATTCACGTGTCTCGCCCATTGAGGCCCATGTCTGCCCATGATACTCCAAATTAAGACATGGTTTACCCATGCGGGGTTTAGGCAAACGAAGATCGGGCTGGCGGGTGTTTGTATCCACCTATGAAAGTGCAATTGACGCAAAAGGGCGGGTGTCCATCCCGGCTCCCTTTCGCGCTGCGCTTGGCGGTGGAAACCGGATATTCCTGTGGCCTGCCCTCGACGGATCCGGTTGCCTGGAAGGCGGCGGCGAAGCCCTGATGGCCATGTACCGCGCGACGCTGACCCGCCTGCCCCCGCAATCCCCGGTCCGCAAGGCGCTCGTGTCCTCGATCATCGCCGGCTCGGCCGACCTGAAGATGGACGATACCGGCCGCATCAAGCTGACCGATGAGCTGATCGCGGCAGCCGGTCTCGACGGCCGCGTGAAGTTCGCCGGCAATATCGACAGCTTCCAGATCTGGAACCCCGAAAAGCACGCCGCATTTACCACGGCCATGTCCGAAACCGCTGCGAAACCGGAGACGCTCGAGGCGCTGGGCCAGGCCTATAATGAGGTGCTGCGCCAGCACGAAATGGGCCTCTATCCCGACCTGAAACTCGTTGAGGGAGGGGATGGATGATGACCACCAAACCCCGGCCTGAAACCGCCGCTTCCGGGCACAAGCCCGTCATGCTCGATGAGGTGCTCGCTGCCCTCGACCTCAAGGACAGCGACCGCGTTGTCGATGGCACATTCGGCGGTGGCGGCTATACGCGTGCCATCCTGACGGCGGCGAAGTGCTCCGTCTTTGCGATCGACCGCGACCTCGACGCCATCATGCGGGCCGAGGCCCTCGCCGCCCAGACCGACCGCATCACCCCGCTGCTGGGCCGTTTTGGCGAAATGGATGCGCTGGTCGAGGCGACCGGATGCGATCAGGTCGATGCCGTTGTGCTGGATATCGGTGTGTCCAGCTTCCAGATCGATGAGGGTCATCGCGGCTTTTCCTTCAACAAGGACGGCCCGCTGGACATGCGCATGGGCGCTGCAGGCCCCACCGCTGCGGATGTCGTGAACCACATGGCCGAAGGCGATCTCGCCAATGTCATCTTCCGCCTCGGTGAAGAGAAGCAGGCGCGCCGGATTGCCCGCCAGATCGTCCAGCGCCGCAAGGAAAAACTGTTCGAGACCACGCTGGACCTCGCCGAAACGGTCGAGACCGCTGTGGGCGGCCGGAAAGGCAGCCGGATCCACCCTGCCACGCTGACCTTCCAGGCGATCCGCATGTATGTGAACGACGAGCTGGGCGAGCTGGCCCGGGCGCTGGTGGCGGCCGAACGGCTGTTGAAGCCCGGCGGGCGTCTGGTGATCGTCACCTTCCATTCGCTGGAAGACCGGATGGTGAAGCAATGGCTGCGCGACCGGTCCGGCAAGAATACCGGCGGATCCCGCCACATGCCGCTGATGGCCAAAGGCCCGGAACCGACTTTCGAACTGCGCCCAAACAAGGCGATCCTGCCCCAGGATAAGGAAGTGGAAGGCAATCCGCGTGCACGATCTGCAAAATTGCGGGCGGCGATCCGGACCGAAGCGCCTGCAATCGACGAAGAAGCGGATGATGGCATGAACCTGCCCCCGCTTTCGCAACTGGAGGACGTGTCATGAGCCGCCGCGCATTCATTCTGGGTCTCGTCATTGTCGGATTGCTGGTGTTCAGCCTCTACCGGGCGAAATACGGCGCCAAGGACACGGCGGCCGAACTGATGGCCGTGGAAGCCCAGATCGAGGACGCCCGCCACGAAAAGGCGCTGCTGGAAACCGAGCTTTCCCATATGAGCCGCCGCGAGTGGATCGAGGAATACGCCCGCAACGAGCTGGGCATGGCGCCGCCACGCCCGGAGCAGATGGCCAATGAGCGTGATCTGGATGCGCTGGTCGGTCTTCCGGTCGATCCCGCCAGGGATGCCGCTTCTGTGGAGGCGCCTGAATGACGGAAGCGTCGCGCCACCGGACACGGCTGGTCGGCCTCGGCCTCAGCGCGTTGTTTGTGGTGCTGGCCGGCAAGGCCGGCTACCTGGCGCTGGCGCCTGACCGCGATTCCGGCACGCTGGCCATGCGGGCTGGCGAACAGGTCAAACGGGCCGACATTGTCGACCGGAACGGTGAGCAGCTCGCGACGTCCGTCACCGTCTACTCGCTGGTCGCCAATCCGCAGCTGATCTGGGATCCGCGCGAAGTGGCAACCCGCATCGCCGGTGTCCTGCCCGACATCGATGCCGACAGCCTGACGAGCCGCCTGTCCGACCAGTCGCGGGAATTTGTCTGGGTGAAGCGCGGCCTGACCCCGCGCCAACGCCAGACCGTGTTCGACCTCGGCCTCGAAGGCCTCTGGTTCAAGGAAGAGATCAGCCGGGCCTATCCGCGCGGGACGCTCGCCGGCCATGTGCTGGGCTTCGTGAACGTTGACGGCGTTGGCGCCGGCGGGGTCGAGTTCAGCCAGAATGACCGTCTCACCGCAGGCGGGGAACCGCTGCGCCTGACCATCGACAATGGCGTTCAGGCTGCGGTCGAGGCAGAGCTTGCCGCTTCGGCGGCGGCCGACGGGTTCGAAGGGGCGGCGGTCATCCTGATGGAGGCGCGTACCGGCGAAGTCCGCGCCATGGCCAGCTGGCCGCCTTTCAATCCGAACCGCTCGTCCGACATCGCCATCGACGATCCATCCCGCATGAACCGGGCGACGGGCGCGCTTTATGAGCTGGGCTCTGTCTTCAAGCCGCTGACTGTGGCGGCGGCCCTCGAAGCCGGGGCGATCCGTCCGACCGACATATTTGATGTCCACGATCCGATCGAGATGCGCGGCTATACGATTTCGGACCTGCACCCCATCGGTACACGTGCAAATGTCACGACGATCATCGCCGAAAGCTCGAATATCGGCACCGTGCACATCAACCAGAAGCTCGGCCCGCGCCGCCAGCAGGATTTCCTGAAAACCGCTGGCCTGCTTGATCGCTCGCCCGTCGAACTCGCTGGCAGCGCCGCGCCGATCCTGCCCGAGCGCATGGACGACCTGACCGCGGCGACGATGGCCTATGGTCACGGTATCGCCGTGACGCCTATGGCATTCCTGTCCGCCTTCGCTGCCTTCGCCAATGGCGGGGAGCGTGTGGCGCCGACCCTGATCGTCGATGAGGCCCGCAAGTCGAAACCGGTGCGCGTGATGTCGGCCATCACGGCAGACCTCGTGAACGCGATGATGCGCGAAGCGGTGCTGACCGGAACGGGCAAGAATGCCGAAGTGGCAGGCTACCGCGTTGCAGGGAAGACCGGCACGGCGGAGAAGCCTGTGCCGGGCGGCTATGATGACGGGCGCAATATCTCCAGCTTTGCGGCGATATTTCCCTATGACAGCCCGCAGTATGCCTTGATTGTGACACTGGATGATCCCAAAGCCGGACCGGGAGGCTCTGTGGCTTCCCAGAATGCGGCGCCGACCGCAGGTCGCATCATAGAACGTGTCGCGCCGCTGCTCGGCATCGCCCCACGCTTTGAAGATTTCCGTCCTGCAGGAGACGCGTACCGCTCCGGAGATGAGAGGACTTCGCTGTGACCTGTAAACTGAAAGACCTGTTCCCTGATGCGCCGAATGGCGACACCGTCATCACCGGGATGACGGCGGACAGCCGTAACGTGAAACCGGGCTATCTGTTCGCGGCCCTGAAGGGCAGCGTCACCGACGGGCGCCGGTTCATTCCGGACGCGATCGAGAAGGGCGCCGTGGTGATCCTCTCCGGCGACGCAGCCGATGAGGTGTCCGTCACCCATATCGTCGATGACGAACCGCGCCGGGCGCTCGCGCTGGCCGCGAAGCGTTTCTACAATTCCCAGCCGGGCACCGTGGTGGCGGTCACCGGCACGAACGGCAAATCCTCCACCGTGGATTTCTGCCGCCAGATCTGGGCGCAAGCCGGGATAAAGTCCGCCTCCATGGGCACGCTGGGCGCCATCGGCCCCGAAGGTCATATCGATGTCGGCCACACGACGCCCGATCCGGTGACCATTCACGAAACGCTCGCCGAATTGACACGGCAGGGCGTCACCCATTGCGCGATGGAAGCCTCCAGCCACGGCCTGGAACAGCACCGCCTCGACGGGGTGGACCTCTCCGCCGTCGCCTTCCTGAACTTCACGCAGGACCATCTCGATTACCATTCGACGATGGAGGAATACCTCTCCGCCAAGCTGCGCCTGTTCCGTGAGCTTGGCCGGCCGGGTGTGCCCGCCATCGTCAATGCCGATTCCGAACAGTGCAATGATTTCGAAGCCGCTGCCCTCGGCAATCTCATGCCGATCGTGTCCTTCGGCTGGCGCGGGGAAGACCTCTGGATCGACGAGATCATGCCGCGCGCCACAGGGCAGATCCTGCATCTCTATTGGCGTGACGTGGAACAGAAGCCGCTGGAACTGCCGCTGATCGGTGAGTTCCAGGCGCTGAACGCGCTGGCCGCCGCCGCGATCTGCCTGTCGCTGGGCATGGAGTTCGACCAGGTCGCCGAAGGCCTGACCCATCTGGAACCGGTCAAAGGCCGGATGGAGTTCATCGGCAAGACCGAATCCGGGGCCGCTGTCTTTGTCGATTATGCGCATACGCCGGACGGCCTGGACGTGCTGCTGCGCGCCGTACGCCCGCACACGGCCGGTGACCTGAAAGTCATCTTCGGCTGTGGCGGCGACCGCGACGCGCGCAAGCGTCCCCTCATGGGCGAGATCGCCGCCCGGCAGGCCGACGATGTGATCGTGACTGACGACAATCCGCGGACGGAAGACGCCGCTGAAATCCGCAAGCAGGTTCTGGTCGGTTGCCCGGACGCCCGCGAGATCGGCGATCGCGGCGAAGCCATCCGCACCGTTATCGCAGAGCTGAAAAAAGGCGACACGCTCGTCATTGCCGGCAAGGGTCACGAGACTGGCCAAATCATCGGCAAGGAAATCCATCCCTTCTCCGATCAGGACACGGCGCGTGAGGCGCTGGGAGCGGTGCGTGCATGACGAAACCGCTCTGGACCTCCGACGACATCACCCTTGCCACCGGCGGCATTGCGACTGCGCCCTTTACGGTGACGGGTACTGTGTCGATCGACACAAGGTCCCTGCAGCCGGGGGATCTGTTCGTTGCGCTGAAGGACCAGCGCGACGGGCATGACTTCGTCGAGGCCGCTTTCGAGGCCGGTGCCGCCGGGGCGCTCGTCTCCCGCAAGAAGGGAGAGGGGCCGCAGGTCGTCGCCGATGACACGCTGACAGCGCTGGAGCAGCTGGGCGTCGCAGCCCGGGCCCGCTGCGCTGCGCACCGCACGGCGATCACCGGCTCGGCCGGCAAGACCAGCGTCAAGGAAATGCTGGCGCGGATCTACCGCGCGCTTGGCCCGGCGCACTGGAGCCAGAAAAGTTTCAACAATCACTGGGGCGTCCCGCTGACGCTGGCCCGCATGCCGGAAGAGACTGAGCGTGCCGTCTTTGAAATCGGCATGTCGACCCCCGGCGAGATCGCCCCGCGCAGCCGCATGGTCCGTCCGCATACGGGGATCATCACCTGTATCGCCGGAGCGCACCTGGAGGGCCTTGGCAGCCTCGAAGCCGTCGCACGCGAGAAAGCCGATATCTTTGAAGGCCTTGAGGCAGGCGGCACCTTCATCCTGCCGTCGGACGACACATTCTTCGAATATCTGGCAGACCGGGCACGGTCGCTGTGCCCGACCGGGAACATGGAATCCTTCGGCCGCGGGCCGGATGCGACCGCGCGCGTCGTCGGCTATGAAACCGACGGTGTGACCAGCCGTATTCAGGTCGATGTGGTCGGCAAGCCGGTGCTGGTGAGGCTGGAAGCGGTTGGTGAACATTGGGCAATGAATGTCGCTGCTGCGCTGCTGGCAGCGACGCAAACCGGTGCGGCAGTCAATGACTGCGCCGAGGCGCTTTCGGGCTATGCCCCGCCGGCCGGACGCGGCACGGCCGAGCGCCTCGCCCTGCCCGGCGGCGGCAGCTTCCTGATGATCGATGACGCCTACAACGCCAATCCGGGCTCCATGCGAGCTGCACTTTCCTCATTGAAACAACGCGGTGCAGGCAGGCGGCTGGTCGCGCTGGGTGAGATGCTGGAAATCGGCGATACGTCGGATGCGGAACATGCGGGCCTGGCCGGACCGGTCGTGGAGACCGGCGCGGCGGGCGTGTTCCTGGCAGGGGACAAAATGACTCATCTGGCCGAGGCGCTGCCGACAGACCTGCAAAAGGTGTGGGCGCCAAAGGCCGACGAACTTCTTAATGCACTGGAAAATGCACTTCGGGATGGCGACGTGGTCTTGATCAAAGGCTCGAATGCATCCGGGATGGGACGACTAGCAGACCGTTTGCGCCAATGGAGTGCAACGGCAGACATGGGCAAGATGGCAAGCGGCACAGAAGGTGCTGCAGGGGTTAGTTGATGCTGTACGAATGGCTGGCCGCTGACAGCGGTATCCTGAACGTTCTCAACTATATTACTTTCCGCACAGGCGCGGCCGTGGTCACGGCGTTCCTGGTGACGGTGATATTTGGCGACACCATCATCAATTTCCTGCGCGCCCGCCAGGGCAAGGGCCAGCCCATTCGCGACCTGTCGCTGGAACAGCAGCTGGAAAAGCGCGGTACACCGACCATGGGCGGCTTCCTGATCTGGCTCGGCCTGGTCGTCGGCGTCCTGCTCTGGGCGAACCTGAATAATCCTTACATCTGGGTCACCCTGTTCGTGACCCTGTCCTACGCAATCCTCGGCTTCCTCGATGACTATGCCAAGGTGACCAAGCAGACCGATGCTGGTGTTTCCGCCAAGGTGCGCTTGCTGGCCGGTTTCGGCATTGCCGCCGTGGCCTGTGCGTTCATCATGGGCCTGCACGGCGCGCACACGCCCGAAGGCCATGCTGAATGGGGCGCGCTGAACGGCCTGGCCGAGCAGATTGCTGCCTTCGCGCCGCAAACCAGCGTGACGCCGGCCGATCCGGATTTCTCCGGCGGTGTCGCGGTGCCCTTCGTCAACAACTACTTCCTGCCGCTCGGCATGTTCTTCATCCTGTTCGGGATGATCGTCGTGGTCGGCAGTGCCAATGCAGTGAACTTCACCGATGGCCTCGATGGCCTCGCCATTGTGCCGATGACGTTCGCCGCGGCCGCGTATGCGATGATCGCCTACCTGACCGGTAACTTCGTCTTCGCCGAATATCTCGGTATCCAGTTCGCGCCGGGCGCAGGGGAGCTGGCCGTGCTGCTGGGCGCCATGATGGGCGCAGGCATGGGGTTCCTCTGGTACAATGCCTATCCGGCGAAAGTCTTCATGGGTGATACCGGCTCGCTCGGCCTCGGCGGCATGCTGGGCGTCGTGGCCGTGGCGACCAAGCATGAGTTCGCGCTCGTTGTGATCGGCGGCCTGTTCGTGATCGAGGCGCTGTCCGTGATCATGCAGGTCATCTGGTTCAAGCTGACCCGACGCCTGACCGGCGAAGGCAAGCGCATCTTCCTGATGGCGCCGCTGCACCACCATTTCCAGAAGAAGAACTGGCCGGAGACCCGGGTCGTCGTCCGCTTCTGGATCCTGTCCGTCCTGTTCGCCCTTGCGGGCCTTGCAACCCTGAAGCTGAGGTGAGCGAGCGCGCATGATCCCGATCACGGAATACGCAGGAAGGGATGTTGCGGTGTTCGGCCTTGGCCGCACCGGCCTTTCCGCTGCCAAGGCCCTGAAGGCCGGCGGCGCGCGTGTTCATGCGTGGGATGACAATGAAGACACCCGCCGTAAGGCGGAAGCCGCGGGCCTGACCCTGTCAGACATCAACAAGCGCGACTGGCAGACCTTTGCCGCGCTCGTCCTGTCACCGGGCATTCCCTACAAATTCCCACAGCCGCACCGCATCGTGCGCATGGCAGAAATGACCGGCGTGCCGATCGTCGGGGACATGGAACTCTTCGCCCGCGCCGTGCAGAGCCTGCCGGAACGCGGTCGCCCGAAAATTGTCGGCATAACCGGCACGAACGGCAAGTCGACGACGACGGCCCTGATCGGGCATATCCTGAAACAGGCTGGCCGCGACGCGCGGATCGGCGGGAACATCGGCACCGGCGTGCTGGACCTTGCGGCCCTGCATGCCAATGCGATCTATGTGCTGGAACTCAGCTCCTACCAGCTGGACCTGGTGAAGAGCCTGCACTGCGATGTGGCTGTCCTGCTGAATATCAGCCCGGACCATCTGGACCGCCATGGCGGCATGGATGGCTATCACGCTGCCAAGATGCGGATCTTCCAGAACCAGACCGAGCGGGACACTGCCGTGGTCGGGTTCGATGATGTGGTCACCCAGTCCATTGCCATCGGCCTCGCGGCGCGCGGGCCGGCCCGTGTGGTGCAGGTCTCCTCAAGTTATGCGCTCGGCCGCGGTGTAAGCGCCGTGGACGGACGGCTCTATGATTCCAACAGCGGCAATGCCGTCTTCGTTGGCAACCTCGCCGAATGCGCCGCACTGCCGGGCAAGCACAATCACCAGAACGCCGTCGCGGCCTATGCGGCCTGCCGGGCCCTTGGCCTTGATCCGCAGACCATCATGGAAGGTCTCAGAACCTTCCCGGGTCTTGCGCACCGCATGGAACGCGTCGGCGAGATCGAAGGCGTGCGCTTCATCAACGATTCCAAAGCCACGAATGCGCAGGCCGCCGAGCAGGCGCTGAAGTCTTACGACAATATTTACTGGATTGCCGGCGGCGTGCCCAAAGCTGACGGCATCGGCCCGCTGACGCCTTACTTCCCGCGCATCAACAAGGCCTATCTGATCGGCGAGGCGGAAGAGGCGTTTGCCTCCACGCTGAAGGGAAAGGTGGCCACCCAAGGCTGCGGAACCCTTGAAAATGCAGTTCAGGCTGCCTTCCGCGATGCCAGAAACGCCGGAATCGACCATCCGGTCATTCTTCTTTCACCAGCCTGTGCGAGCTTTGACCAGTTCCGCGATTTTGAGCACCGGGGCGATACGTTCCGGTCGATCGTGGAGGCGATGATGCCCACAGAGCTGAGGGAATTGGCTTGAGCTACACGGCCACAGCGCCATTTCTTGCCCGGTCAGACACGTCCTGGTTCATGGAATGGCGGCGAACAGTAGATTGGGGCCTGCTTGCAGGGGCCTTTTTCCTGATGGCGATCGGCCTTCTGATGTCGCTCGCGGCTGGCCCGAGCGCGGCGGCGCGCATCGGCTATGACAACCCCTATTTCTTCCCCATGCGCCAGTCGCTGTTTGCGGCGGCAGGCGTCATCCTGTTGCTCGGCACCAGCATGCTGGACCGGGCCTGGGCGCGGCGCTTCGCGGCCGTGCTGCTGCTGGGCTGTATCGGTCTGATGGTCTATATCCTGGTCGGCGGCGGACATGAGGCCAAAGGCGCGCATCGCTGGATCCGGGTCGCCGGATTCTCGCTGCAACCGTCCGAAGCGGCCAAGCCCGCACTGATCGTCATGTCTGGCTGGCTGCTGGCGCAGCGCGAACTCTATCCGAACCGGATCTGGGAAACTGTCGCGTTCATCTTCTTCGCGGTCACGGTCGGCCTGTTCCTGCTGCAGCCGGATGTCGGCCAGTCTTTCCTGCTGACCGTTGCCTTTATCGTCACTTTCTTTGTCAGCGGCCTGCCCTGGCGCTGGGGCGCGGCCTTCGCCGGCGGCGGTGTCGCGCTCGGCGGTATGCTTTATGCGCTGCTGCCGCACGTGCGCGACCGGATCCGCGGCTTTGCCAATGTCCAGCATGGCGACCATTCGCAGATCGACCGCGCGGCCGAAGCCATCGGACGCGGCGGCCTGTTCGGTGTCGGCCCGGGGGAGGGCCTGGTCAAGGCCCACCTTCCTGATGCGCATACGGACTTTATCTTCGCGGTCATGGCGGAAGAGTTCGGCCTTGTCGCCGCGATCGTGCTGCTGGTGGCTTTCGCGCTCATGCTCCTGCGCGGCTTCCGGGCGTCGGCACGGGTGGAAGATGGATATGCCCGGGCGGCAAGTGCCGGACTTTTCACGCTTTTTGGTCTTCAGGCTGCCATAAACCTGGCAGTAAATCTGGCCCTGATCCCGCCGAAAGGGATGACACTGCCATTTGTCTCCTATGGCGGCTCTTCCATGCTCGGCACGGCATTGACTCTGGGCCTTGCGCTGGCACTTGTGCGCGGACAAGGTACGCGCACAAGGGGCCGGTATGGCTGACGATAAGAACGGAAAACTGGTCATCATCGCGGCAGGCGGGACCGGCGGGCACATGTTCCCGGCGCGCGCCTTTGCCGACGAGATGCGCAAACGGGGCTGGCGCGTTGGCCTGATCTCCGACAGCCGCGGTCTCCATTATGCCAGCGATTTCCCGGCAGAATGGAAGGAAGAGGTGTTCGCCGCCTCCCCGAACTTCCGCAAGCCATGGACCCTGCCGGGTGCTTTCCTGAAGATCCAGGCCGGCATTGGGATGGCCAAGCGGATCATGAAGGAAAAGAAGCCGGCGCTCGTCGCGGGCTTTGGCGGCTATCCGGCGTTTCCGGCTTTGGCTGCGGCGAAGGCGCGCAAAGTGCCGATCCTGATACACGAACAGAATTCCGTGCTTGGACGTGTGAACCGTAACATGGCACCAAATGCTGCTGTCATCGCCAGCGGGTTCGACCGGCTGGACCGACTGCCGAAGGGCAAGCCGCACAAGGCGGTCGGCAATCCTGTCCGCGCCCCGATCCTCGCCGTAAGGGACCAGCCCTATCCGTCCACAGATGACAAGCTGACCATTCTTGTCACCGGCGGCAGCCAGGGCTCGCAGATCATCGGCGAGAGTGTTCCGCTGGCGATTGCCAATCACATCCCCGCGCCGCTGCGTGCCCGCCTGAAAGTAGTCCAGCAGGTGCGCGCCGAACAGCTGGAGAAGGTGAAAGACATCTACGACAAGGTCATGGTCGAGGCCGAGCTGGCACCGTTCTTCTCCGACATGCCGGAGAAACTTGCGGCCGCCCATCTTGTGATCGCGCGCAGCGGCGCAGGGACGGTCAGCGAACTCGCCGCTGTCGGCCGCCCCTCGATCCTGATCCCGCTGGCCATCGCCATGGACGACCATCAGGCCGCCAATGCCGAAGCCCTGACGGATGTGGGCGCGGCTGACATGGTCCTCGAGGCGAACCTTTATCCTGCATTGCTGGGCGAGTTGATCGCGGCACGCCTGTCCGATGTGGACGAACTGAAACAACGCGCCGAAGTGGCGAAGAAATCTGCCAAGGTGAATGCGGCAGGAGATCTTGCCGACCTCGCCGAAGCCGTGGCCCTGCACTGAGGTCTCGACCGGCACCCCGACTTGGCGCAGCATGACACACACCAGACTCCGGAGACCTTAGAACATGGCTTCCCCAACACCTTTTGATCTTGGCCCGGCTCATATCGTTGGCATTGGCGGTATCGGGATGTCCGGCATCGCCGATGTGATGATCACGATGGGTTATGATGTGCAGGGGTCCGACATCAAGGATTCCGACAACATTGAGCGCCTGCGCCAGCGCGGGGCGAAGGTCTTCATCGGGCACAAGGCGGACAACGTCAAAGGCGCCGGTACGGTGATCATTTCGTCCGCCATCAAGGGCGACAATCCGGAAGTCGCCGCGGCGCGCGCCGCCGGTATCCCGGTCGTGCGCCGGGCCAACATGCTGGCTGAAATCACGCGCCTCAAATACACGGTTTGCGTTGCGGGCACCCATGGCAAGACGACGACAACGTCCATGGTGGCGGCCCTGCTGGACGGGTCCGGGATCGACCCGACCGTCATCAATGGCGGCATCATCCACGCCTATGGTTCGAACTACAAGGCGGGCGAAAGCGACTGGATGGTCGTGGAAAGCGACGAAAGCGACGGGACGTTCACGAAACTGCACCCTACCTGCGCCATTGTCACGAACATCGATCCGGAACACATGGACCATTACGGTTCCATGGAGAAACTTCGCGAGGCATTCGATGTCTTTGTCGAAAACCTTCCCTTCTACGGGTTTGCCGTTCTGTGTACCGACCACCCGGAAGTGCAGGCGCTCGCCGCACGGGTGACGGACCGTCGCCGTATCACCTATGGCTTCAACCGGCAGGCTGATATCCGCGCCGTGAATCTGGAAACCGACCTGGCCGGCGCGCACTTTGATGTCGCGCTGCGCCGCCCCGGATCGGCCATGCCGCGCATGATCGAAGGTCTGACCCTGCCCATGGCGGGCGAGCACAATGTGCAGAACTCCCTCGCGGCAATTGCCGTGGCGCTGGAACTCGGTGCGACGGACGAGCAAATCCGGAACGCCCTGATCAGTTTCGGCGGCGTGAAGCGCCGGTTTACATCGGTGGGGGAGTGGACCCCGGTTGCCGGCGAAGCGCCGGTCCGCATCATCGACGACTACGGCCACCACCCGGTGGAGATCACCGCCGTGCTGAAAGCCGCCCGGGCCATGCAGGGACAGGGGCAAATCATCGCCGTTTGCCAGCCGCACCGTTACACCCGCCTGCGGGACCTGTTCGAAGAATTCTCACGATGTTTTGACCAGGCGGACGAAGTGCTTGTCGCGCCAGTCTATGAGGCGGGCGAAAGCCCGATCGAAGGCTATGACGCAGAATCGCTCGTCGCATCCATCCGGCGGCATGGCCACCGGTCAGTGTCGCTGCTGGATTCGCTGGAGAATTTGCCCGGCGTGATCCGGTCGCAAGCAGGGCCCGGCACCATGGTCGTTTGCCTCGGCGCGGGCGACATTACCCGCTATGCCGGAGACCTTGCCTCCAAGCTGGAAACCACAAGCTGACCTCGCGGCAGGTGCCGCAGACTGACTCTTCCCCTTTGCCTTGCAATGTCGCAGGCTGGACGAAACCGCCCGGCAAGAGGCGACTATTGGCCAAGGGAGTGAAACTAAATGAGCGACACGCAGGTTGTCGGACCGGTGCTGGCTGTGCCCGAATCCGAGACGGAGCGCGCTGACGGCGGGCCGTTCGGGATCAAGGGACTGGCCTGGGCGATCTTCGAAGGCGCGCGCAATCCCTATTACAACCTGATCGTCATTTATGTTTTTGCGCCCTATTTCGCAAAAGAGATGGCCGGGGGCGGTGAGCATGGTCTCAGCCTTTCCGGCCTGACGGTTACGATTGCAGGCATCGCAACAGCCCTGACGGCGCCTTTCCTGGGAGTCATCGCTGACAAGGCGGGCCGGCGGAAGCCGCCGATCGCCTTCTTCATGGCGCTCATGTTCGTCTGCTCGTTCAGCCTTTGGTGGGCGCGCCCGGAAGGCCCGCTGACCATGTGGCCGACCATGGCCGTCCTCGCGGTGGCCTATTGCTGCTACGGCTACTCGGAAGTGCTGCACAATGCGATGCTGCCGAATGCGGGCCGGCCAAGCGCCTTGCCCTATATCTCCGGCCTGGGCCTTTCGCTAGGCAACATTCTGAGCGTCGGGATTCTTGTCTTCTTCCTGTTCGGCCTGTTGCTGCCCGGATCGGGATTGCCATTTGCGCCGGCAGAACAGGTGATCAAGCTGGACCGGGAGACCTTTGCGCCGGAACGGTTCGCCGGGCCGTTTGTCGCGGTCTGGATGGCCGTGCTGCTGATCCCGTTCTTCATCTTCATGCCGGACGGTATCAAGGGTGGCCAGAGCACAACCTGGAAACAGGCGGCGGCGGACGTATTTCGCGGTGAAGACCGCCATTCCGGGAATGCACAGAACCTGATTGAGCGTGGGAAGGTGCTGTTTGGCTACCTGAAAGGCCTGTTCAAGGAGCACCCGCAGACCATGCGGTTCCTGATCGCCCGCACCATCTATGCCGATGCGATGTCAGCGCTGCTGACGCTTGGCGCGGTCTATGCCGGCACCTTCCTCGGCTGGACCGGCGTCGAAATCCTGTTCTTTGGGATCACAGGCGTTCTTTTCGGGGCCGTCGGCGGCTTTGTGGGCGGTTATCTGGACCGCCTTCTTGGACCGAAGCTGGCGCTTGTCTGGGAAATTTCAGCGCTGGTGATCCTGCTGCTCGCGCAGCTCTCGATCACGCCGGACGCGCTGTTCTTCGGCTTGCTACCGGCCAACACGCCCATCTGGGACAGCCCGTTCTTCAGCACGCTGTCTGACATCACCTATTTCCTGTTCGTCATCCCGGTTGCAATCGCCGTGGTCGCGTCGATTTCATCGAGCCGGTACATGCTGGTGCATATTGCCCCGCGCGACCGGATTGGAGAATTCTTCGGCCTCTATGCCATCGCCGGGACAGTGACGGTGTGGATGGGCCCCGGTATCGTCAGCCTGCTCACCTGGGTGACCGGCAATCAGCGGATCGGCATGGGCGGTATCGGGTTCATGTTCCTGGCCGGATTGATCATCCTCTGGAAAGTCCACGCGCCGAAACGTGGTTTCGAAGACTGATCCCATAAAGGAAGGCCGGCCTCCTGAGAGGCCAGCCTTCCGGTAAATGCTCCTGGGAGAGGAGTTGGATCAGCTGGTGGGGCCGAACGGGTTGGTACCTGAACCGGACGATGTCACACGGGCGATTTCAGACACGCGCCGCGGACGCAGGTAGAATTTGTCGCTGATCGTCTTCGAGGTCGTAATGATGTAGCCGATGTCGCTCTCATACGGATAGCTGACTTCGGCCATGATGATTGAGCCGGGGGAGGGCATGATCCCGGTAGGCAGGGTTACCGTCGTGCCTTTCGTATACGGCGTCATGTTGTGAGCGTCGGACCAGGCCACTTTCGGATTGCCGTCGCCATTGTCGACAATGCTTGAGATACGCATCTCGGCCGTGGTTGCGTCATACGGCTCCATCAGGACTTTTGCCGCTGCAAACATTTCCGCCATGTCGGCATCCGTCACGGTCGTGAGACGGGCGGTCAGGTCACCAAGGCTGGCGCTGGTCTGGGTGACCCGGCGGTCGGCTTCCATCAGGAAATTGAGTTCGATGGCGCCGAGATAGAGCATGATCAGCAGGGGCGAGATCAGAGCGAACTCGACCGCAGAAATGCCCCGCTCATTGTAACGAAGCCCGCGGATGCCGCGCCAGTTCAGACGAGGGTTGAGCCGCGAAAGAAGGGTACGTTTGGCCATGGATCAGTCTCCGAATGGCTCGTTGCGGAAGACGGTCGTGGCCGAAATCAGGTGCTTGCCATTGGCCATGTTTGCCAGAGGGGCAGACAGGACCGGCGTCACCAGACCCCACTCATAATAGACGCGCACAGCCACGATTTCATTGGCGCCACCTGGCTGGAAGTCAAAGTCGCTGTCATCGAAATTACCATCCGAATCGAGCGGGGATCCCAAATTGGCGGCGCTGAAGCTGGTGAGCCGCTTCACGTCGATGTGCAGGCTCGCATCGCATCCCATCAGGCCGAACATCTCGTCACAGACGGAGTTCTGGAATTCGACTTTGGAAAACCCGGCTTCTTGCGCCTGGCCGGTCCGGATCTCACGAGAGGCGTCCGACACGGCATGTTCCAGTACCGTCGACATGATGAAGATCAGGCAGATCTCCATCAGGCCGAAAATGATGAAAAAGAAAGGCGCAGCGATCAGGGCGAATTCCACCGCCGTCTGGCCACGGCGTTCAGTCGCCCACTCTGCAAGCTTGCGCTGCAGTCTGGATGTCAGAAATCCCGCATTCGGCGAACGCATCCCAAACCCCTCTCTCAGAGTCGCTCAGTCTTCTGGCTACCAGATCTGGGTTTGCGGCCCGTTTCAGAGATCGTACAAATTTCAAGGAATTCCCGACGTAAAGCCGCAGACGACCGTGGCGACCCGGATTTAGGCGCCAGATCAGTCGGCGTTTGTCAGGGCCTGCATACCCATCTGCTGCTGCATCAGATCATCGAAATGCTGGACGTTGTCGCCCGGGCTGATGATAGAGCGGCAGGACGGGGCACAGTCATAAGTGAAATTCGACCCGTTACGATTCACGGTGACGAGATTTGACGTATTGGCTGTGACAACGACTTCGGTATTCAGGATCTGGTTCCCCGAACGGTCGAACACCATCAGATTGGTGGTGCCGAATGTCTTGCCGGTGATAAAGATCAGATGTTCGTCATGAACGGCAACGTCTGCAATGTTCCGGTTACCGAGTACAACACTTGCTGCCGTCCCCTTCATTTTGAGCGGGACAGTCTTGTTGGTTTCGACGGTCAAAGGTCCCGCAATTGCCGGGAGCACCAACAGGCTGGCGGCCAGGCCGAATGCGCAAGTCCGTGCGAAAGTTTTCATGTCTGGTCACTCCGGGAATGATTTCGTGCAATTTGTCTGAAGAAAGTTTCACGAGTGCTAACTGCCTAAAAGCTCGCTTTTCCGGATGAGCTATGTATATAAAGAATCCAAGTAAGGCCGCAGGGGCCGAACCTGTCCGCACCCGGATTCAGGTAGTAAACAAATCCCTGTAACCCCTTCATGGAATTTCTGTTTCTCTCAACTCGATGTGAACAATAATCGCGTAGAGTTCGAACTGTTCCGGCAGACAAATGAGAACCGGGGCGCGAACAAATGCATGATGGGAGTTTCCAATGTTTGCACGTTTTCTGAAAGACGAGTCGGGTGCTACGGCTATCGAATACGGCCTTATCGCCGCTCTGATCGCTGTTGCCATCATCGGTGGTGTTACGGCTCTTGGTACGAACGCTAACGCCAAGTTCCAGGAAGTCGCTACTGCGATGTCCTAATCGTAGTTCTCAGAACTACTGATTACCTAGAAGAGGCCGCCGGGTTTTCCCGGCGGTCTTTTTCTTTGGCCAATGGCCCGGGATCCAGTGATCAGCATTCCTTAGGATTTAGGGGGCAGGGTCCGGCGCAGTCCTTTCTGATGGGGAGTGCGGACATGATTCTGGTCATTCTTGGCGGGCTATTCCTCGCCCTCTGCCTTTTTGCGGCACTTCACGATGTGAACAGCCTGACGATTCCCAATTGGCTGAATCTGATGCTTGCTGGCCTGTTCATTCCCGCGGCAGCATTTTCCGGCCTCCCCATGGAAATCATTTTCGGACACGTGCTGGCCGGCCTGGCAGCTTTTGTGATTGCTTTCGGCCTGTTTGCGTTCCGCATTTTTGGGGGAGGGGATGCGAAAATGATCCCGGCCGTCATGCTTTGGGTCGGGCCTTCAGCGTCCTTGCAGTTCATTTTTGCGATGGCGCTTGTCGGCGGTCTCTGTGCAATGATCATTGTGCTTGTGCGGAACACGATACCGGCGGCCGTGGTGCCGGGGCCGATCCGCGCTCCGTTTGAAGAAAAAGCCGGCGTTCCTTACGGTGTGGCCATCGCGGCGGGGGCCTTCTTCGCCAGCCCCGCGTCTCCAATTCTTTCCCAAACGTTAAGATCAGCCGGAGTAATCGGTTAACGTTGCTTTAGGCGTGCTGTGGGAATCTGACTCGTGGATGGGGATGAGCGCTGACCGGCCAGAGTCCCTGTGTATCGTAATTTAGGGGAGTTACACTCCATGTCACCGATGCGTCTCATTATCCTGATTGGCGCGGCCGCTGCGGCCATAGCGGCAGCGTTTCTCGTCCGGGGGCTGACCCAGCCGCAGACCGTGACGCAGACCGTTACTGAGCAGCAGACCGTGTTGCAGACGAGAGAAGTCTCCGAGACTCACGTTCTCGTCGCGAAGCGCGACCTGATGGTTGGTGACCTTCTGTCACCCGATGATTTTGAATGGGCGCCATGGCCCGAGAAAAACGTCGTGGATGGTTACAAGACGGAAGAAGCTGACGCTGACGCAATCGCAGAATTGTCGGGAAGCGTCGTGCGCATTCCAATCTATGCAGAAGAGCCTGTCCTTCCGCAAAAGCTGGTCATGAAGGGCGAGACCGGCTTCATGGCCGCGCTGCTGTCGCCCGGTATGCGGGCCATCTCCGTGGAGATCTCGACCGAATCGGCGTCCGGCGGCTTCATCCTTCCGGATGACCGGGTGGATGTGATCCTGACCTATCAGGCGCAGGTCGCCATGGCTGAAGCGGTTCTGGACCGCCCTGTGACTGAAACCATTCTCCAGAATGTCCGGGTGCTGGCAATCGACCAGGTCTTTTACCAGGGCGAATCCGAATCGGCCTCCCAGATCGGCAATACGGCCACGCTGGAAGTGAAGCCGGACGAAGCGGAACTGATCGCCCATTCGCAGCGTCTCGGCACGTTGTCGCTGTCGCTGCGGCCGTGGTCGGATGCAGGTGACACTGGGTCGCGGGGCGCACGGACTGACCTCCTGCGCGGCGGCGGTACGCCCGGAAACGGCATCACAATTTATCGCAATGGCCAGGCAGCGTCCGGCCTTGGGGGTAGCTGAGCATGAAGGCCTTCCAGAAAGCCAGAACGGCAGCTGTAATTGCCTTGTCGCTCGCGATAGGGCCGGCGGCTTTGGCGGGACCAAATACATTCGGGACCCAGATCACCCAACCGGGTGAATCCGCGGTCAGCGAGCAAGTGACACTCGGGCTGAACAAGTCGACAATCATCGACCTGAGCGCGCCTGCAGCAGATGTCGTGATCACGAATCCGGAGATTGCCGACGCCATTGTGCAGACGTCGCAGCGGATCATCTTCCGGGGCATGGATTACGGGCAGACAAATGCCTTTGTCTTTGACCGCCAGGGCAACCAGCTTCTCAATCTCGAAATCAATGTCGAGATGGACATGGCCAGCATCCAGCAGATGATTGCCCGCCATGTGCCGGGTGCCCGGGTCAAGGTTGAAGGCCTGAACGGCAATGTGGTGATTACCGGAACCACGGACAGCCTGTCCGAATCTGACGCTGTGGAACGCCTTGTCGAAGCCTATCTGGGCAGCGGTGAGGAAGAAGAGACCAAAGTCATCAACATGATCGACATTGCGGCGAAGGACCAGGTGCTCCTGGAAGTCCGCGTCGTCGAGATGCAGCGCAATGCGATCAAGCAGCTTGGGATCAATCTGAGCGGAGCACCGACCTTCGGTGACCTCGGCAATCTGGTCGAGCGCCAGCTGTTCGTTGGCAACAATCCGCCCGTGAATGCTGATACGACCGCGCTCTTCCCGGGGCTGCCGTTCGACGTCTCCTCGAAAGTCGGTTCGAGCCTGGGCTATCCGCTTCAGGGACGCTCCCTGGGCGGCTTCTCCGGCCGTGCTACGTACAGCAATTATGTTGGCCAGGACCTCCAGTCGAGCGTCGGTGTTGAACTGAATGCGCTGGAGCGTATCGGCATCGTCAAAACACTGGCCGAACCGAATATTGTCGCCATGTCCGGCGAGAGTGCGAAATTCCTTGCCGGCGGTGAATTCCCGGTACCGGTCGGTCAGGACCAGAATGGCCGGATCACGGTCGAGTTCAAGCCCTACGGCGTCGGTCTCGGGTTTACGCCGGTCGTCTTGTCGGAAGGTCGTATCTCCCTGAAGATCTCGACGGAAGTTTCCGAGCTGAGCTCCGAGGGCGCCTTCCAGGGCGAGAGCACCACGATTGTCGACGCCCAGGGCAACACCACCTCCTATGAAGGTGTGACCCTGCCGGCGCTCTCTGTCCGCCGGGCCGAGTCGGTGATTGAGCTGCCGTCTGGTGGCTCGATGATGATGGCAGGTCTGATCCAGTCGCAGTCGCGTCAGAGCCTCGACCAGATTCCCGGCCTCAAGAAGTTGCCGATCCTGGGCGCGCTGTTCCAGTCCCGCGACTTCATCCAGGAGGAGACCGAACTCGTCGTGATCGTGACGCCTTATCTGGTCGACCCGACCAAGAAGGACCAGCTTCGTACGCCAGCTGACGGTTATGCAAACGCTTCGGACGCGAAGACGATCTTCTTCGGGAAGCTGAATGAACAATATGGCCGCAACGGTGAACCCGTATCGGCATCCGACTATCGTGCCCCTGTGGGCTTTATCGAGGAATAGGGGACCAGAAGGTGACCAGGATCCTGAAACCCACCGCCACTTTGATTGTTGCCGGCATTGGCATGGCAGCGCTGAGCGCTTGCTCCAGCGTGGCCCCATCGAATGTACCTGCCGCCTATCTGCAGGGAACCGCGCTGGACCGGAATGCCATCCGCGTTGAGAAGAAGACTGAATTCCTGGAGATTGCGATCCACCCGCAAGCGTCGGAAGTCAGCCTCGCAGACAAGGCTGCGATCTCGAATTTCGTTTCGGCGTATCGGGATCATGGCCATGGCCCGCTGATCATGTCCTTGCCAGCCTCATCCGCCAATCCGCAGCTGGCTGTTGCAGCGGTCGCAGAGGCCCGCGCGATCGCCTACGAGAATGGCGTTCAGTATGAAGAGATCGAGGGAACGCATCATGGCGAAGATTCCCTCGTGTCCGAACCGATGATCCTGGCGTTCCAGGCCTACGATGCGATTGCGCCAGATTGTCCTTCTCAGGCCACGATCGACTATTCGGACATCAGCTCCAACAATGAGCGGGCGACGCTCGGTTGTTCTATCCGTGCGAACCTCGCAGTGATGATCGCCGATCCGGCCGACCTTCTTGGAAGCCGGCCGCTGGATAGCGCCGATCCGGTTCGCCGCAGCGTTATTCTTGAGAAATTCCGCAAGGGGGAATCGACGGCTTCCACGCGCGGCAGCAATGAATCCGGCACCGTCTCCCAAGCCGTTTCGAACTAGAGCGTAAGACAAGGAATAAACAAGCCATGTCCAGTGAAAAGCCGCTCCACGAATCCGATTTCGAATCCGACTTCGAAGACGTCTTCGCAGATGATCCATTGGCGGATCTGGCCCTGCCGAAAGAGGAGCCGGTGGCCGAAGAGATGGAAGAGTCTTCGGTAATGGTCGATCTGGATACGCCGCAGCGTGAAGTCGAGTTTGACCAACCGGTCTTTTCTGCGCCTGAGGATGGCCTGGGGGGAGATTCCGTCCTGCCCGCCATTTCGATCCAGGTCTTCTACGAGCGCGATGAAACCCGCCTGTTGATGGAAGTTTGCGCCCGTGACCGGCGCATGGGCCGCGCCACGATCGAGGCGCACCCGGGCGGCATTTCCGCGGCGACCGAATATATGCGCGTAAACCCGACGCCAAACCTGCTCATCATCGAGTCGTCTGCCCGTTCGGCCCAGCTTCTGTCCGAGATCGATCAGCTGGCAGAACATTGCGACGAAACAGTCAAGGTGATGGTTGTCGGCGCGATCAACGATATCGCCCTGTATCGCCAACTGGTTGCCCGCGGCGTCAGCGAGTACGTTGTCCCGCCATTCCAGCCCCTGCAGATTCTCCGGACCATCTCTGGTCTCTTCGCTGATCCGGATGCGCCATTTGTCGGCAAACAGATATCTGTGGTTGGTGCGAAAGGTGGGGTCGGGGCCTCGACAATTGCCCACAACCTGGCTTGGGCCATGGCAGAGAACACCAAGGTCAATACGACACTCGTCGATCTTGATCTGTCATTCGGGACCACGGCACTGGATTTCAATCAGGAGCCGGCGCAGACGATCGCCGATGCCTTGCTCCAGCCGGAACGGGCAGATGATGCCGTGATCGAGCGTCTGCTTGCCAAGGCAAGTGACCGGCTCTCCCTGTTCACAGCGCCGGCCTCGATCGGCCAGATCATGGACATCCCGGATGAGTCTTACGTCTCCGTGATCGAAGTCGTTCGACGGAACGTGCCATTCCTGGTCCTGGACCTGCCGCATGTGTGGAGCCGCTGGGTGCAGCGCACGCTCGTTGCATCCGATGAAGTGATCATCGTCTGCCAGCCGGATCTCGCCTCCCTGCGCAACGGCAAGAATTATATCGACCAGTTGAAGGCTGCCCGGCCCAACGACAACCCGCCGCGTCTCGTCATAAACATGTCGGGTGTGCCGAAGCGGCCGGAAATTCCGGTGAAAGACTTCGGCGCCGCGATTGGCGTTGAGCCGGAAGTGATCCTGCCGTTCGAACCGGAACTGTTCGGTACGGCAGCAAACAACGGGCAAATGATTTCCGAGACGGACGGGACGTCGCGCTCTGCCCAGGCAATCGACCATATGGCTTCGCTGCTCACCGGGCGTTCGGTCGCGGCGCAGCAGAAATCCATCTTCAAGAAACTGTTGGGCAAGTAAGGCCTGACAAGGCGGGACATACGAATGGCATTCGGGAAACGTTCACCTTCTGCGACACCGACAGCGGCACCGGCCTCTGCGCCGGCGCCGAAGGCTGCACCTGCGCCAGCCGCACCGCGTCCGGAGGCCGCAAAAGCGGCAGCACCAAAACCTGTTGCGGTGAAGGGCGCGCCCAAGGCGCCGTCTCCGCCAGCCCCGGCCCCGCCGGAGCCGAAGCAGGAAAAGGTCCGCCAGGTTTCACAGCAGTCTGAACAGTACTACGCAACGAAGACCACAATCTTCAATGCGCTGATCGACACGATCGACCTGTCTCAGCTGGCGCAGCTCGATTCCGAAAGCGCGCGGGAAGAGATCCGCGACATTGTCGTCGAGATCATCTCCATCAAGAATGTGGTGATGTCCCTGTCGGAGCAGGAGCAGCTGCTCGACGACATCTGTAACGACGTTCTCGGATATGGACCTCTGGAGCCGCTTCTGGCGCGCGACGACATTGCCGATATCATGGTCAATGGTGCCGATACGACTTATATCGAGGTCAACGGCAAGATTGAACGAACCAATATCCGCTTCCGCGACAATGCCCAGCTGATGAACATCTGTCAGCGGATTGTGAGCCAGGTTGGCCGCCGCGTTGACGATTCCTCACCCATTTGTGACGCGCGACTTCTTGATGGCTCTCGTGTGAACGTGATTGCGCCGCCACTGGCGATTGACGGGCCGACCCTGACAATTCGTAAGTTCAAAAAGGACAAGCTGCGCCTTCAGGACCTTGTGAATTTCGGCTCCATCAGTGAGCCGGGTGCTGAGCTTCTCCGGATCATCGGACATTCGCGGTGTAATATCCTGATCTCCGGCGGTACGGGTTCGGGTAAGACAACCCTGCTGAACTGCTTGACCGGGTTCATTGAACCGGGCGAGCGCGTCATCACCTGCGAAGACTCCGCGGAACTCCAGCTCCAGCAGCCGCATGTCGTGCGGCTCGAGACACGTCCGCCGAACATCGAAGGCTCCGGTGAGATCACCATGCGGGATCTCGTGAAGAACTGTCTGCGTATGCGTCCGGAACGGATCATCGTGGGCGAGGTGCGTGGCCCGGAGGCGTTTGACCTCCTCCAGGCCATGAACACCGGCCACGATGGCTCGATGGGAACGCTGCATGCCAACAGCCCGCGCGAAGCACTCAGCCGTGTGGAATCCATGATCACGATGGGTGGTTTCTCTCTGCCGGCAAAGACAATCCGGGAGATGATCGTCGGCTCGATCGATGTCGTCGTCCAGGCATCGCGTCTTCGTGACGGTTCGCGCCGTATCATGAACGTCACCGAGGTTCTGGGTCTCGAAGGAGATACGATCGTCCTGCAGGATGTCCTGAAATATGAAATTGAGGGCGAGGACGAGAACGGCCGTGTCGTAGGCAAGCATCGCGGCACCGGTATTGGCCGTCCGCGGTTCTGGGACCGTGCTTCCTATTACAATCTTGAGCGCGAACTCGCAGCCGCCCTTGATGAGCTGGGAGGCTGACGATGGACGGAAACATGATGACCATCGCAATTGCCGGTCTGGCATTTGTGGCCATCGCCGGCCTCGGATTTGCTTTCTCGGGCGGTGACAAGGAAGCGGCAAGAAAGCGTGCGCGCGCCATCGGCGCCGGCGCGACTGTGGCGGGGAAGGGCCGGGCCGGAAAGGTCATGGACGAATCGGCGAAGCGCCGCGCCAAGACGCAGGAGATGCTGGACTCGCTGCGCAAGCAGGGGCAGGCGCGCCGGAAAAGCAGCGGCGCTCAGACGATCAAGGACAAACTCGTGCAAGCGGGCCTTGATGTCCCGCTCTCCGCATTCTGGATGTTCTCCATCCTTTTGGGGGGCGTTTGCGGTGCGCTGGTCTTCCTGTCGGGATTCGAAGGCCTGACCATTTCCGGCATTGCCTTGCGCAGCCGCCCAGCTCTCGTGGCAGGCGCGTTCTTTGGCGGGGCATTTGGTTTGCCGCGCTTTTTCCTGAACTTCATGATCAAAGGCCGCCACAAGAAGATGATCAACCAGTTCGCCGATGCGCTGGATGTGATCGTGCGCGGTGTGAAATCCGGTCTGCCGTTGAATGAATGTATCCGGATCATCGCCAAGGAGAGCCCGGAACCGCTGCGGACCGAATTCGGCACACTTGCGGACAATCTGGCCATGGGGGCAGGGACCGAACGGTCTCTGAACATGTTCTACAAGCGCGTCCCATTGCAGGAAGTGAACTTCTTCATGATCGTGCTGCTGATTCAGGCCAAGGCGGGCGGTAACCTGTCCGAAGCGCTCGGCAACCTGTCGAGCGTGATCCGGTCGCGTAAAATGATGCGCGAGAAGATCAAGGCGATGTCGTCCGAAGCGAAAGCATCGGCCATGATCATTGGTTCTCTACCCTTTGCGGTCGGCCTGCTCGTCTTCATGACTACACCCGATTACATCATGGAACTGTTCCGGACCGAGACGGGGCACGTCGTTCTGGCGACGGGATCGACACTGATGTTTACCGGCATCATGACGATGAAGAAGATGATCAACTTCGATATCTAGGCAGGCACAGTGTACGAGATCATCCTTTCCCTGACGAAGCCTGAAGCCCTGGCATCCCTGTTGGTCGCGGTGGCCGTGTTCGGCACCATGGTGACCATGTTTATGCCCTATCTGCAGGGCAACAAGCTGGAAACGCGGCTCAAATCCGTTTCGATGCAGCGGGAAAAACTGCGTAAGCAAAACCGGGCTGCGCTTGAGAACAAAAAAGGCCTGCGCCGGAAAGATGACTCGACCATCGGCGAAATTTCTTCCCGCCTGAACCTCGCCAAGGCACTGGAAGATCCGAACCTTCAGGACACGTTGAACAAGGCCGGCATGCGGGGCCCGGGCCCTGTCTCCGCATTCTATTTTGCGCGGATGACGCTGCCCTTCGTGGGGATGCTGGTCGTCTTCGTCTATGTCTTCTTCGTCAATGATTTCGGTTTCCAGCCGATGATGAAGTACGGCTCCCTCCTTTTCGGGGCTGCGGCAGGTTTCTATGCGCCAAACCTGTATGTCTCCAATCTGGCCCAGAAACGCCAGAAATCCATCATGCGCGCCTTTCCCGATGCGCTCGACATGCTGCTGATCTGTGTCGAAGCCGGCATGTCGATCGAGCTTGGCTTTCATAAGGTCAGCCAGGAAATCGGCTCTGCGTCTCCGGAGCTGGCTGAGGAATTCGGCCTGACGGTTGCAGAATTGTCCTATCTGCCAGAGCGCCGTCAGGCTTATGAAAACCTGGCGAAACGTACGGGTCACGAAGGCGTCAAGGCTGTCTGTATGGCGCTTGGCCAGGCCGAACGCTATGGTACGCCGCTGGGCGATGCGCTGCGTGTGATGGCCAAGGAAAACCGTGAGATGCGGATGTCGGAGGCTGAGAAGAAGGCCGCGGCACTTCCGGCCAAGCTGACCGTGCCGATGATTGTCTTCTTCCTGCCGGTCCTGTTCCTCGTCGTGCTTGGCCCGGCCTACATCAAATTCCAGAAGATGCAGTCGAAGAATGACGCAGTTCCGGCTGTCACGACGGAGCAACGCACGAATGACCGCCGCTCGGATGCGGGCGGCCTGATCGGGATCGACCCGCGCATTGAAGTCAGCGTCCTGGCCTGATCAGCCGGAGAAATTCAGAGACGGATGTTTCAGCCGCCCGTGCGGCGTAACCTCAGGCCCGTCGCTTCGGCCGGTGGCGCGTCAGCCTCCGGCGCCTGTGCCGCGGCCTGCGCCGAAGCTTTTTCCTGAAGCGCCTCCAGATCACGGCCCGGCTTGATCATTTCCTTCAGGAGTTCGACATTCTGCTCGACCACGGCGTCCGGCGCATAACCGGCGCTCGTCTTCTGCATCTCCTCGAACCGGCCCTGAAGACCCAGCACCAGTGCGAGGTTTTCGCGGATACGAACATCGCCCGGTGCGACATCAGCAGCCTGGCGCAGCTTGGCTTCAGCACCGGTCAGATCGCCAGTCAGTGCGAGGGAGAGCCCGTAATTGGCCAGCGTTGAGGCGCGTGCCGGCTCGATCGCCAGCGCTTTTTCGTAGGCGACCTGCGCGCCTTTGTGATTTTCCAGCTGGTCCATGGCGGTTCCAAGCGCGGCCCAGGCGTCTGCCCGGTCAGGCTGAGCGACGGCGACCTGCTCGAATGCCCGCGCAGCGCCCAACTGGTTGCCATTGGCGGCCAGCGCCCGGCCCAGCGGCATCAGGATGCGCGGCTCGTTCGGATGGATGACCAGCACTTCGGACAGGACCTCCACCGCCCGTTCCGTGGAGCCGATGCCACGCAAGGCGTCAGCGAAGGTCAGGGCGTTGTCCAGGTTTTCGGCATCCTTGGCATATTCCTTCGACCAGAAATTCGCCTTGGTCAGCGGGTCCGAATTATTGGCCGCTTCGATTTCCTCTGGGGTTGCCGGCTTCATTGCCTCAGCCATGGCGGCCTGCAGCTCTGCCGCCGCTTTGGCATCCGGATCAGGCGTCGAGGCGCAGGCCGAGATACCGGCCAGGGCGACAGCAAGTGCAGCCAGTGAGGTTTTGGCTCTGGACATGGGACCGCTCCGGGTTTGAATCAGGATCATTCCCGCGTGAGTCTGGACCTGTGGGCGTCAAGGATGGGTTAACGCCAGCGCAGACTCCATTAACACTTGCCCGTACGAGGCCATTTTCATGCACAAGAGTTTCACCACCGGTGCCGACGGGGCGGTCAGCGTCTGGCTGTACACCGCTGATGCCTTCAAATCCCTGGAGAACGATCCGTTCCCTTCCGCCCGTGCGATTGCAACGGCGCAGGCGTTCAAGGGCGGGGCAGGGCAGATGGTGCTGGTGCCGAGCCCGGAAGGTGGCCTTGCGCATGTTCTGGGCGGTATCGGCGACGGAAAGGATGCGCTGGCAGTCGCCGCTCTTTCGGGCAAGCTGCCGGAAGGGGTCTATGAGATCGCGGCAGATGGCGGCCTGTCCATGGCGTCCATTGCGGCTGGCTGGGCGGACGGGGCCTACAGGTTCGAGCGGTATCTGAAAGAAAAGTCCTGCCCGCCGCAGCTCGTGATCCCCGAGGGCGATGCGGGTGAGGCGCTGTCGGCGGAAGCAGATTCCATCGCCTTGTTGCGGGATCTCGTGAACACTCCGGCCGGCGACATGACCCCGGCGGGTATTCAGCAGACCGTCGAAAAGCTGGCGGAGGAATTCGGCGCGAAGCTGACCGCGATTGTTGGCGACGCCCTGCTGGAACAGAACTACCCCATGGTTCACGCCGTTGGCCGCGCGGCCAAGGCGGCGCCGCGCTTCCTGGAACTGGAATGGGGCGATGCGTCGAAGCCGAAGCTCGCGCTTGTCGGCAAGGGGGTAACCTTCGATTCCGGCGGTCTCGATATCAAGCCGGGCAGCGGCATGCGGATCATGAAGAAAGACATGGGCGGTTCCGCCCATGTCATCGCGCTGGCCCGCCTCGTCATGGCTACAAAATTGCCGGTGCATTTGAAGCTGTACGTGCCGACGGTCGAAAACGCGATCAGCGGCGATGCGTTCCGGCCAGGCGATATCCTGTCGTCCCGCAAGGGCCTGACGGTCGAGATCGACAATACGGATGCCGAGGGCCGGCTGATCCTGGCGGATGCGCTGGCGCGGGCCTCCGAAGGGGAGCCTGATCTGCTGATCGACTTTGCGACGCTCACCGGTGCGGCCCGTGTCGCGCTCGGGGCGGATCTCGCGCCGGTCTACTCCGATGACGAGCAACTGGTCGCCGATATCCTTGAGGGTTCAGCACAATCCGGCGATCCGGTCTGGCGCATGCCGCTTTGGGACCCCTACATGTCGGAACTGAAGAGTCCGATTGCGGACCTCGTGAACTCCGGCAGCAGTTTCGGCGGTTCGATCACGGCCGGCCTGTTCCTGAAACAGTTCGTGGATGCGAAAAGCTGGGCCCATTTCGATGTCTGGGCATGGCGCAAAACCAAATATGGCCGCCCGGAAGGGGCCGCCGCCTGCGGCCTGCGGGCGGTCTGGGCGATGCTGCAGAAACGCTACCGTTAGATTTTCGGAGACAGGGGTTTCGAAAAGCGTGTTGACTCATTCCATATTTCCAGTATCGTGGAAATATGGAATCGAAAAACGCCCTCTCCAAACTCTCCGCCCTGGCTCAGGAAAACCGTCTGGCAGTGTTCCGCCTTCTGGTGAGGGCCGGGCATGATGGCTTACCAGCAGGGGAGATTGCGGCAGCGCTAGACGTGCCGCCGAATACGCTTTCGGCTCAGCTCAACATTCTTTCGAATGCGAACCTGATCGAAGGCAAACGCCAGGGGCGATCCATCATCTATACCGCCAATTATGACGCCATCAGTGGGCTGATCGTGTTCCTGATGGAAGATTGCTGTCAGGGCCGTGAAGAAGTGTGCAGCCCCGTTATGGCGGCGGCCCAATCTGCCTGCTGCTGACCTGTCCCTGGAAAGGAAACTCCATGAAACGCCTGCATGTCCACATCGCTGTCGATGACCTCCAGCGTTCGATCGATTTCTACTCGACCCTGTTCGATGCGCCGCCGAGTGTGCGCAAGGACGACTACGCCAAATGGATGCTGGACGATCCGCATGTGAACCTCGCCATCAGCGCCCGCGGCGCAGCACCCGGCGTGGAGCATCTGGGCATTCAGGCCGAAGATTCGGGTGAGCTCGCGGAAGTCTATGATCGCCTGAAGCGCGCTGACGCCCCGGTTCTGGAAGAGGGGGAGACGGTCTGCTGCTATGCCCAATCAGAGAAGAGCTGGATCGCCGATCCGGCAGGCGTGCCGTGGGAAGTGTTCCACACAACCGGAGACAGCGCCGTTTATGGGGGCGGCCCGGAACTGAATGACGGGCGGCTGGCTACAACACCGACCGGCATGGCGGTGGAGCGAGCCTGCTGCGCACCGGCCATCGCTGAACCGAAAAGCGCTGGCTGCTGCTGACGCAATATGGGGGCGTTCGAGAAATACTTGTCGGTCTGGGTCGGTCTCTGCATCCTTGCAGGGATCAGCCTGGGGGGCGTCGTGCCAGGTGCATTCTCCGCACTGGCGGCGCTGGAATATGCCAACGTCAATTTTGCCGTTGCCGTCCTGATCTGGGCGATGGTCTGGCCCATGATGATCGGAATCGATTTCTCGGCCATGCGCCGGGTTGGCGAGCGGCCGAAGGGGCTGATCATCACGCTGGTGGTGAACTGGCTGATCAAGCCGTTCACCATGGCGCTTCTAGGCGTGCTCTTCTTTCGGCATGTCTTTGCCGGGTTTATTCCCGAGGCAGATGCCGAAGGCTATATCGCCGGCCTCATCCTGCTGGGCGCGGCGCCATGCACAGCCATGGTGTTTGTCTGGTCCCAACTTACCCGTGGTGACCCGAACTACACATTGGTGCAGGTCAGCGTGAACGACGCAATCATGGTGTTCGCCTTCGCCCCGATCGTGGCCTTCCTGCTGGGCGTGACGGAGATCAGCGTGCCTTGGGAAACGCTGCTCCTGTCGGTGGCGCTTTATGTCGTCATTCCATTGATCGCCGGAATCCTCACGCGCAACGCGCTGGCCCGGAAGGGCGGAGAAGCGGCTGTGACGGATTTCACCCACAGGATCAAGCCGCTCTCCGTGATCGGATTGCTGGCGACGGTTGTCCTGTTGTTCGGCTTTCAGAGCGGGACGATCCTGGCGCAGCCCCTGATCATCGCATTGATCGCCGTGCCGATCCTGATCCAGTCCTATGGCATCTTCGCGCTGGCCTATGCCGCCGCATGGGCCTGGAAAGTGCCGCACCGGATCGCGGCGCCTTGCGCCCTGATCGGAACGTCCAATTTCTTTGAACTGGCGGTCGCCGTCGCGATCAGCCTGTTCGGCCTGAACTCCGGTGCCGCGCTGGCCACGGTGGTCGGCGTGCTGGTCGAGGTGCCGGTGATGTTGTCGCTGGTCGCTTTCGCCAACCGCACCCGATCGGCTTTTGTCAGCTCAGAAGAGGAGGTTGCGGCACCATGATTGTCATTCATCACAATCCCGATTGCGGCACGTCCCGGAACGTTCTGGCCATCATTGAGGCCAGCGGCGAGAAGCCCACCGTGATCGAATACCTGAAAGAAGGCTGGACCCGCTCGCAGCTGCTCGGGCTCTTCGCGGCGGCTGGCCTGACGCCACGCACGGCTCTCCGGGAAACGAAATCCCCGGCAAGAGAGCTGGGACTTTTGGAGCCCGGAGTGGGTGATGAGGCGATCCTTGAGGCGATGCTGGAACATCCTGTCCTCGTGAACCGGCCCATCGTGTGCAGCCCGAAAGGCGTGCGCCTGTGCCGGCCGAGCGAGGTGGTGCTGGACCTGTTGGAATCCCTGCCGCCGGGCCCGTTCTACAAGGAAGACGGCGCGCTTCTGATTGACGAAAACGGCCAGCGTGTGGGCTGAGGCCTAGTCGGTTTCCAGACGCTCGATCGGGCCGCCGGCATCGGCCTGCAGGCGCAGGGCCTCGCGCACCTGGCCGCGCAAGACGAGCGTGTTGATGTCTTCCGGGTCTGCTTCCATCGCCGCGTTCACGTCCAGCATGGCCTTGTCCGGCTCGCCTTTGGCGAGCCAGGCGGCGCCGCGCATCTGGTAGGCCTCGGCATGGTCAGGCACGCGCATCAGCACGGCGTCGAGATCTTCGATGGCTTTGTCATAATTCTCCAGCAGGATGTGTGCCGAGGCCCGGTCCAGCAGCAGCTCCGGCGCGTCGGGCGCGATCTTCAGCGCGCCGTCGAAGGCCTGCAGGGCGGAGTCCGGATCCTCGGCTTCGATCCACGCGTTTCCGGCTTGTGAGAGATAGGCTGCGCGCTGTTCCAGCGTGCCGCCATCCGTTGAATTTGCGAGGTTTTTCAGCCGCTCGGCGCCTTCTGCCTGATGGCCGAGGGCGATCAGCGCCATGGCCGTACACTGGCGTGCGCCGGGGCGGTTGCCCTGGTAGAGCCAGGCGAGGCCGTCTTCATAGGCGTCGTCCGGATCGGTCTCGATCTTGGCGAGGCAGGCCTCCAGCCGGGCCTGTTCCTCAGCGGCGATACGTTCGCCAGCCGACGTGGTCTGCAGGAAGGCGAGCGACACGGCGGCCAGGGTGAGAAGGGGCATGGATCGGACACTCCGGAACCTGTAACAAACCTCATAGATACAAAGGGATCAGCACAGGCAAATGACAGTTCAGCCATCTCTGCTTTTTGTCGCCGGGCTTGGCTATAGTGCCACACACCTGGCGCGGATGTGGCCGGGCCCTGTGGCCGGCACGGTGCGCAGCGAGGCGAAGGCGGCGGCGCTGCGGGCAGACGGCATCGACGCCCGCGTCTGGGATGGCGAGAGCCCGCTTCAGCTGCCCGAAAAGGCATGCCTTCTGGTGACGATCCCGCCCGATGCACATGGCTGCCCCGTGCTGCGCCATGTGCATACCGAACCAGGCCATGATCATGCCGGACTGAGCGATGACCTCTCCGTCACCTATTTGTCCACAACCGGTGTCTATGGCGACCTTGCCGGCGGCTGGGCGTTCGAGTGGAGCAAGCCTAACCCGCAGAGCCGCCGCGCCAAGGCCCGCGCCCGCGCCGAGGATCAGTGGCGCGAGGCCACAAAAGGCCGCGCCAGCCTCGTGCGCCTACCGGGCATCTATGGCCCCGGCCGCTGTGCCTTCGACCGGCTGAGGGAGGGCACAGCCCGGCGCATTGTGAAGCCGGGGCAGGTCTTCTCCCGTGTGCATGTGGACGATATTGCGAGCGGCCTCTTGGCCTTGCACCAGCGCCCGGAGGCGGTCGCGCGGGCAGGCGGCGTACTCCATCTTTGCGACGACGAGCCCGCCCCACCGCAGGATGTAATCGCACACGCCGCCCAATTGCTCGGAATGGACCCGCCGCCGGACATGCCCTTCGAGGACGCAGACCTCAGCCCCATGGCCCGCAGCTTCTATGCCGAGTGCAAACGCATCTCCAACGCCTGCACCAAGGCCGCCCTCAACTGGCGCCCGAAATACCCCACCTACCGCGAAGGCCTGGCGGCGATCCTGGCGGCGGAGGGGCACTGACGTATCAGCCATGTGTTTCGCGGCTATCGTCCGGGGCGCTTGTCCGGTGTGTCAGCCCATAGTCGCGAACAACTTCGGCGACGCACAATCGATAGTCCCGGAACAGATCGTTCCGCCCACGTGCCTGCGCGCTTCGATGTGGGGGCAGGTTGCGCCAGGCCTGCACTGCCGCTTCGTTGCGCCAGAATGACAGGGACAGGTATTTGCCCGGCATCGTGAGGCTTTCGAACCGCTCGATGGAGAGGAAGCCGTCAACGCCATCCAGCAGGGGGCGCAGCGCGGCAGCGGTTTCAAAATAGGCATCCGCCTTACCGGGCAGAGGTTCCAGCTCGAACAGGACAGCAATCATGGCAGGATAAGCTCCGCATGCGGCGCTGAGGCGAGTTTCAGGAAAATGCGGTCTTCCTTGCGTATGAAGCGTTCGCGCTTTGCGAACTCATAATTCTCAAGGCCAATCGGGTCCGCTGCGAGACGCTGCTTGTAGGCTTCATAGTCCGCAAGCGAGGGCAGGGAGTAAACGCCATAGGCCGTGGTGGCAGAGCCTTCATGCGGCGCGAAATAGCCGATCAGGTCGGCGCCGCAGCGTGGAATGGCCTGACCCCATCGGCGGGCATAATGTTCGAATGCTTCTTTTTGGAATGGATCGATTTCGTATCGGATGAAACAGGTGATCATGTCGGGCTCCTTTCTGCCGTTCCCCGACATAGCGGATTGCGCCGCATCAATGGTTCGGTTACCGTCGAACCATGAAAGACGGCCCGGACATTTCCCGCATTGCCGCCCTGATTGGCGACCCGGCGCGCAGCAACATGTTGCTGAGCCTGATGGATGGACGCGCCCTGACCGCAAGCGAACTTGCCGAGGCGGGCGGTATCACCAAACAGACGGCGAGTTCACATCTCGGGAAACTCATGGATGGTGGGCTGCTCGCAAGGGAAGTGCAGGGCCGCCATCACTATTACCGGCTGCAGGATGGTGATGTGGCCCACGCGATAGAAGCCCTTCTGCATGTGGCGGAGCGTGGCCCCGGCAAGCGGACACGCACAGGACCGGCCGACCCTGAGCTGCGCAAGGCGCGGATCTGCTATGATCATCTCGCCGGCGAACTCGGTGTGCGATTGTTCGATACGATGAAACGGGGGGGTGGCTTGAATGAACGGGGAGGGCAGTTTGCCTTGACTGAGAGCGGCTGGGGCATGCTTGGGAAAATCGGAATTGCAGAGGCGGATTTCGGAAATTCCCGGCGGCCCATGTGCCGGTCATGCCTCGACTGGAGCATGCGGCGCCATCATTTGGCTGGTCAGGCAGGCGCTGCAATCCTGACACAGATCATGGATCTTGGCTGGGCACAGCGACGCCCGGGCACGCGCATCATCGCTTTCACGAAGCCAGGAGAGGCATCGTTTGAGCGTTGGTTGAAAACGGCGAAGTGCTGATGCCACTTGATCTTCCGCCTGGCGAGGGCGGCCTCGGCCATCTCGCGGGCTATCGGTGCGGGCGTGATATACGATCAAGCGTTCGGCCATTTCGCCGGCAAAAAGAGGGAGAAACGCCATGAGCAATGAAGAGGTGATCCGGGATTTTATTGCGGCCTGGTCGCGGCTGAATGTGGACGAGCTGGTGAGCTTCTTTGCCGAGGACGGCATCTATCACAACATGCCGACGGGCCCGGTGCAGGGGCATGCGGCGCTGCGCAAGTTTATCGGTGGCTTCATCAATGGCTGGAGCGAGACGACTTGGGATGTCCTGACGCTGATGTCCGCCGGGGACAAGGTGGTCGCCGAACGCCTCGACCGCACCGTCGCGCATGGCAAGCAGATCGACCTGCCCTGTTGTGGTGTTTTCGAGCTGAAGGACGGCAAGATCGCCGTCTGGCGCGACTATTTCGACCTCGCCACCTACATGAAACCGCTGGGCGGGTGATCGCGCCCACCTTGCTTTGACGTTCTGGCCCTGGCGGATGGCTGGGGGTAAGCAGGACTCTGCGCTGTTTTTGCAAATAGGTCGCACTTGCATTCTCAAACTGTCTCCAATAAACAGCCGCGACCTGAATAGAAAATATGCGGAGCGAGGGCAGCGTGAGCGGTTACAAGAGCGGTTTCCTGATGGCATCGGTGGCGGTGCTGGCACTTTCGGCCGGGGCAGAGGCGCCGGAAGCGACGGAGGGGGACGACCCCTATCGCCTGTTGTCGACGGTTGTTGTGACCGGCTCGTCCGAGGCGGCGCTGGAAGTTGCCGGCTCGGTCTCGTTTCTGACCGATGCCGATCTGTCGGTGCAGGCGCAGAGCGATGTGCTGCGCATCCTGCGCGCCGTGCCGGGCGTGAACATCCAGGAAGAGGACGGCTATGGCCTTCGCCCGAATATCGGCCTGCGCGGGTCGGGCTCTGACCGCTCCTCGCGTGTCGCGCTGATGGAAGACGGCGTGCCGATCTCGCCGGCACCTTATGCCTCGCCGTCGGCCTACTACTTCCCCACCATCGCCCGGATGAGCGCCATCGAAGTGACCAAGGGCCCGGCGGCGATCCTCTACGGCCCCCGCACCACGGGCGGGGCGATCAACATGTTCTCGACGCCCGTGCCGGATGCTCCGTCCGGCCACGGGCAGGTGATGTTCGGCACGAATGACCGCCAGCGCGCGCACCTCTGGCTGGGCGGCAAGGGGGATGCGGCGGCCGGCTGGCAGCTGGGCGGCCTCGTCGAAGTGTTCACCGACGAGACGGACGGCTTCAAGCGGCTGGACAATGGCGGCCCGACCGGCTTCGACGCGGACGACCTGGTCGTGAAGCTCGGCGCCTACAAGACCGAAGGGGCCATGCCGCAAAGCGTGGAGCTGAAATACCAGACGCGGGAAGAGATTTCGAACGAGACCTATCTCGGCCTGACGCTGGACGATTTCCGGGCCGATCCTTACCGGCGCTATAATGCGAGCACGGACGACCAGTTCAATGGCGAGAACGAGCTCTACCAGCTGACTCACCGGATTGACCTGTCGCCGGAGCTCAGCCTGACGACGATCGCCTATCATCACGACTTCGCCCGCAACTGGTACAAACTGCAGGGCATCAATGCAGACGGTAATGGCGCAAGCGGCGACGTCTCGATCTCCAGCGTGCTGGCAGACCCGGTGACCTATGCGGCCGAGTATGATCTGGCTGTGGGCACCACAAGCCTCGATAATTCCATCGTCTACCGCGCCAACCGGCGCGCCTATTACAGCGAGGGTGTCCAGTCCGTCCTCAACTGGAAGACGGCCTTTGCCGGGATTGACCACGAACTGACCATCGGCGCCCGTGTTCATCAAGACGAGGAAGACCGGTTCCAGGAGGAAGACGCCTATCGCCTTGAGGGCGGGCGGCTGGTGCTGACCACGGCAGGCGCCGCGGGCAGCCAGGCGAACCGTATCTCATCCGGCGAGGCGCTGGCCATCTTCGTGCAGGACAAGTTCACTGTCGGGCGGCTGTCGGTCACGGGCGGCGCGCGGTTCGAGGACTACGAACTGACGCGCGAAGACTATTCGACCAGCGACCCCACCCGCGCTGCCGGGCCAACACAGGTGAGAGAACTGTCCGATACGGTGGTCGTGCCTGGCCTCAGCGCGCTCTACCAGATCAGTGAGACAACGACGCTGCTGGCCGGTGTGCATCGCGGCTTCGCCATTGCGAGCCCCGGCACGACGGACGCCGATGTCGAGGAGAGCGTCAACTGGGAGTTCGGCGGACGCTATTCGCGCGGCGAGTTCGAACTGGAGGCAATTGCCTATTTCAACGACTATTCGAACCTGCTCGGCACGTGCACGGCTTCGTCCGGCGGCGGCTGTACGGTGGGCGACCAGTTCAATGGCGGCGAAGTGGACGTGCAGGGTCTGGAAGTGACCGCCAGCTGGGATGCCGGATCTGCTCTGAATACGGACCTCTCCATTCCGCTGAGCCTCGTCTACACGCTGACCGATGCCGAATTCCAGACGAGCTTCGAAAGCGACTACGAGCCCTGGGGCGATGTCGTTGTCGGGGACGAGCTGCCTTACATCGCCGACCAGCAGCTGACCCTCAGCGCGGGCCTGGAAACGGACCGCTGGGGCGCGAGCCTCTCCGGTAATTATGTCTCCGATGCACGGGCGCGTGCCGGGCAGGGGAGCATTCCGGAACGCGAACTGATCGAAGCGCGCTGGGTGGCTGACATGGCCGTCTGGGTGGACCTGACCGACCGCATCCGGGTGCGGGCCAAGGCCGAGAACCTGTTCGACGAGGTCTATGTCGCTTCGATCGACCCGGCAGGCCTGCGCCCCGGCAAGCCGTTTGAATTCCTGATGGGCGTCGAGGTGTCGTTCTGAGGCGAAAGTCTCAGAATACTCCCATCTTGATCCCCGCGCCGAGCGCGGCGCCGAGTTCGCGGCATTTTTCCAGCTTCGATTCCGGGATGGTCTTCTCCGCGAGGATCTCCTCCGGAGTCTGAGCGCTGGTGTTGACGATGAGGGGCGGCTGCACGTCACGGAGGCGCCAGCCTTTGGCGATGCGGGCCGCCTGACGGGCAGCGCCTTCGCCGTCAGAACCCGCGCAGATCATCAGGGCGTAGGGGCGGCCCTCGATTTGTCCGAGCACGGGGTAATAGCAGCGGTCGAAGAATTCCTTCATCGCGCCGGAGAGCGCGGCGAGGTTTTCCGGCCCGGCGAAGAGATAGCCATCGGCGGCCAGCAGGTCTTCCGGCATTGCATCTTCTGCGCGCATCAGCACGGCGTCGGCTTCTTCTTGTGCGGCTGCGAAGGCGGCCTCGGCCATCTGGCGCGTACCACCGGTGCGGGAATGATAAACGATCAATAATTTGGACATCTCGCCGCCCATGTTAGACTTCGCCCCAGGAAAGGACACAAGAATCCTTTCCATAAAAAATTGGAGGACACCCATGGCGACCCCGATCGAAATCGAGATCGAAGGCAAGACTTACAAAGGCAGCTATGACACCGATGGCCACCTGCTGACGACGCGCTATCGCATGCAGGCGATGACGGACGAAGTGCGCACCACCGCGCCCGCCATCGCCGCGCGTGGCATGCTGGCCCGGCTCGTCAGGCTGGAGCATCGGGACGAGGACGGTGCCGCGACGCACTGATTTCTCCGGATTTCCGTTAGAACTTGATGCCAGAAAACTTGACGCATGCGTCATCTTTTATGAGGGTGGCGCATGACTCAGGAATTTCTCTCCCCCGCCGACGTCGCTGCGAGCCGCAGGCCGCTGGCCGAAGCCCGTACCCTGCCGCCCGCCGCTTATACGGATGCGGGGCTCTGGCATGTCGAGAAGGCCCGTGTTCTGGCACGCAGCTGGCTGCCGCTGGCGCGGGTGGATCAGGTGCCGGGGGCGGGGGACTATCTCTCCGCCGAACTCGCGGGCGAGCCGGTGATGGTGGTGCGCGGGGAGGATGGCGCCGTGCGTGTGCTGTCGCGTGTTTGCCGCCACCGGGCCGCGCTGGTGGCCAATGGGCAGGGCTGCCGCAAGCTGTTCACCTGCCCCTACCATGCCTGGTCCTATGACACGAAAGGCAGCCTCGTCCGCGCGCCATTGATGGAAGGCGCGGAGGGGTTCGACCCTGCAGACCACGGCCTGCGCGAGATTCGCTCCGAAATCTGGGAAGGTTTCGTCATGGCGACGCTGGACGCCGACGCGCCGGCCTTCGCGCCGCAGGTCAGCGGCTTTACGGATTATTTCGCGAACTACAATCTCGGCGGGTTCGTGGTGGCGCGGACGCTGGACTATGCCCATGGCTGGAACTGGAAGGTGCTCGCCGAGAATTTCATGGAGGCCTACCACCACATCGCCACGCACTCCAAGACGCTGGAGCCGGGATACCACGCCCGCGACTCGCAGGTGCCGGATACGGACCAGCCCTGGTCCATCCTGCACATGCCGGCCGCCGACCGGGACGCGCCACAGCCGCCTGTGCCGGGCCTTGAAGACTGGCAGTTGCGCGACCTGATCGCCGCTATCGCCTTTCCCGGCCTGATGCTGGCCGTGCAGGGACCGTTCATGGCCTGGTACCAGATGACCCCGCTGGCCGAAGACCAGTTGGACCTGAAGATCCACCTCTGCTTCCCGGACTGGATGCGGGGCATGGAGGATTACGATGCGATCGTGGACGGGGCCGAGGCTTCCATCCGGGGCGTGCACGAGGAAGACATCGCCGCGAACGACCTTGTCTGGGCTGGCCTCAACGCGCCGCTGTCCCGCGCCGGGCCGCTGTCGCCGCTGGAGAAGTCGATCTGGCAGATGAATCAGTGGTGGCTGGACCGCATGGGTGCCTGACACAGGCCTGATCAGCGTGGCGGGCGGCCACCACCTCCACCGGGCGGGCGTCCGCCACCCGGCATGCCGGCGCCACCGCCTTGTGAGCGAAGCGGCACATCCATCAGCATTTCGGCTCGGGTCAGCAGCCCGTCATGGTCGCGGTCCAGATGGTCGAACTCGTCAGTCAGGCGGGTGCGGAATTCCTCTTCGCTGACCTGTCCATCAAGGTTCACGTCGAAGGCGATGTGATTGGGCAGGGCTTCCGGATTGCCGAGCGCGGTCTCGGCCCAGTCCGACATGGCAACTGCCGGAACGGTGCCGCGTGCGCTGACAGGAAGGTGCGCCCACTCCGCCGAGATGCCAGCCGTCAGTTCAGCCGGGCCAATGGCATAGTCGTGGCCGGTGTCCATGCCAGTGAAGAGGAGTGCGATGGGCCGGGCGACCTGTCCGCCATTCAGGCTTGTCGCCTGTCCGCCGGGGCTGCCGCCGCCGGGCGGACCACCGGGCTGGCCGCCGCGTGGGGGTGGGCGTGAGGTGCAGGCCGCGATCAGGAGAATGCTGACGAGGGTGCAGGTGACAGACAAAGCTGCCGGGCGGGGTTCGAACATGAGAGAGGCCTTCCTGCCGGTTGTTATCCCGGCTGGAACGGCCCCACTCAGCCAATCCGTCGGCGCTTACTGATTTGTAATACCTGCAATTTCTGCACAGGTCGCCAGCAGGCGGGCAATGTCCTGATCGCGGGAGAGGCGGTGGTCGCCATCCTTGATCAGGGTGAAGACGAGATCTTTCGAACTCATCGCCTCGACCAGCCGGAAGGCGTGGCGCCATGGCACGTCCGGGTCTTCGGCGCCCTGCAGGATGCGCACGGGGCATTCGAGGTCGATGGTCTCGTCGAGGAGCTGCCAGCCCCGGCCATCTTCAATCAGCGCCTTCGTGATGGGGTAGGGGTCGCCATAGTCTGATGGGCGCAGGGTCAGCCCGTGCTCCATGATCTCTTCCTGCTGGCGGGGCGTGAATTCCGGCCACATCAGCTTTTCGGTGAAATCCGGCGCGGGCGCGATCAGCACCATGCCGGCCAGTCGCTCGCGCCGGGCGAGGCCGGAGAGTAGCGCCATCCAGCCGCCCATGCTGGAGCCGACCAGGACCAGCGGCCCGTCTGTCAGCGCGTCGATCGCGTCCAGCGCATCTTCGCGCCACCGGGAAATCGTGCCGTCTTCGAACGCGCCGCCTGATTCGCCGTGGCCGGAATAGTCGAAGGCGAGAAAGCCGTGGCCGGTCTCTTTTGCCCATTTTTCCACGCACATGACCTTCGAGCCGGTGATGTCGGACTTGAACCCGCACAGCCACACATAGGTGAGATCGCTGCGGGCAGGGGCGAAACGGCGATAGGCCAGCTGTCTGCCGTGAGGAGAGATGAAATGTTCGGTTGTCATAGTCTGTCCGTTCCGCCATCTCTCTCGCCTGTCAAGCGAATGGGTGGCACGCGACTTGGAACCTCTCCCCGATATGACCGGAAAGACGATCCTGCAGGTCGCCCCCGAACTTTCAGCAGGCGGCGTGGAGCGCACCGTTCTGGAAGTGACCGAAGCCATCGTTGAGGCGGGCGGCCGGGCACTGCTGGCCAGTCGCGGCGGTCGCCTGGAAGGCGAATTCGAAAAGCTCGGTGGCGAGCTGTTCCGCATGGACGCCAAATCCAAGAACCCGCTGGTGCTGAAGGCCAATGAAGGCAAGCTGAAGCGGATCATCCGGAATGAGGGCGTAAACCTTGTCCATGCCCGGTCCCGCGCGCCGGCGTGGAGTGCCTATGCCGCCGCAAAAGCGATGGGCGTGCCCTTCGTGACCACCTATCATGGCGCCTATTCGGGCGAAGAAGGCCTCAAGCGGAAGTACAACTCCGTGATGGCCAAGGGCGAGCTGGTGATCGCCAATTCCCAGTGGATTGCCGAACACGTGCAGCGCGTACATGGCGTGCCGCTGGAAAAGATTGTGACCATACCCCGCGGGGTGGATCTCGAAGCGTTCTATCCCGGCGCTGTAACACCGGCGCGGATCGATGCTGTCCGCGCCCGCTGGGGTCTCAAAGACGACAAGCGCCTGACCCTGTTCCTGCCGGGGCGGCTGACGGAGTGGAAAGGCCAGCTTCTGGCCATTGAGGCGCTGGGCCTGCTGGCGCCAGAGGAGCGGGAAGGGCTGGTGCTCGTCCTGGCGGGGGATGCGCAGGGACGCGATGCCTATGAGGGCCGGATCTATGACACGATCCGCCGCCTGCAGCTGGACGGGCAGGTTCTGGTCGTCGGCCATGAGACCGATATGCCGGCAGCTTACCTTGCCAGCGACATCGTGATGGCACCGTCGACGCGGCCGGAAGCCTTTGGGCGTGTGGCGGCGGAAGCCTCGGCCATGGCGCGGCCGGTGATCGTGTCGGACCATGGCGGCGGGCGCGAAACCGTGCTGGACGGAGAAACCGGCGCGCGCTTCCAGCCGGGCGATGCCGCGGCCCTTGCGGGCGCGATCCGGGCGCTTCTGGCGGTCGGAAAGACAGCCCGCGGCGGTATGGGCAAGGCCGGGCAGGCACATGTCCGCAGCCATTTCTCCAAGCGGGGGCTTCAGATGGCTACCCTCGGCGTCTATAAGCGCCTGATCGGTTAGGGGACCGACGAGGTAGGCATGGCAAAAACCGCAAAGCTCGCCAGCCCGGTCAATCCGGGGGCTGGCGCCAAGGAAGTTCTGGTCATCAAGCTGAGCGCGCTCGGCGACTTCGTGCTGGCGCTCGGTGCCATGAAAGCCGTGCGCGAGTTTCACCCTTCCGCCCGGATCACGCTGCTGACGACGCCGCCTTTTGAGGATTTCGCCAGCCATTGCCCATATTTCGACCGGATCGAGACCGATGGCCGCCCGCCCACGATGAAGGCAACGACCGCGCTGCTGAACCGGATCCGCAAGTCGAAATACGACATCATCTATGACTTCCAGACCTCCGGCCGGACAAAGAACTATTTCACGGCGCTGAGCCGCACGGGCAAGGCGCCGCTCTGGTCCGGCCATCATGAGAAGGCGGCCTTCTTCCACGACAATCCGGACCGGGCGACCATGCACTCGATCGATCGGCTGGCCGAGCAGCTGGCCGTGGCAGGCGTCGCGCCGGACGGACGCTGGAACCGCCAGAACTTCCCGAAGCCGGACCTCAGCTGGGTGCGCCCGAAACTGCGCGATGCCCCACGCCTTCAGCCGGCCTTTTTCGGGCTGGAACAGCCCTATATGCTGCTGATTCCGGGGGCCTCCGAGCACCGGGAAGCCAAGCGCTGGCCGGTGGAACGGTTCGCCGAACTGGCCAAACGGATCGCCGACGCAGGCGTGACCCCGGCCATTATCGGCGGCAAGGCCGAGGGCAAGATCGCGCAGGACATTCTGAAGCTCGAGAAGCGGGCAAAGAGCCTCGTGACCCGGACGGACCTGTTCCAGATCGTGACCCTGGCCGAGAAAGCTGCCTTCGTCGTCGGCAACGATACCGGCCCGATGCACATGGCCGCGATTGCCGGCGCGCCGGGGGTTGCCCTGTTTGCCACCAATGAAAGCAATCCTGACCACGCAGCGCCGCGCGGGGCCCGTTCGCCGATCATCAATTCGGCACCGACGCTCGCGGAATTGGAAGTCGACACTGTCTGGCGGTCAATTCTGGCGCTGGGTGTGCTTCCCACTTGACCGCACCGCAAATTTTGCCGAGTGCGCTTTTCCTTGAATATGCCCGCAACCACAGGCATATTCAGGCATCCTGAGAACAGCCACAAAGGAGATCGGCTATAGCTCGCAGACCAATGAATGAAGCGCCCCAGAAGGATAAGGGACCGCGCACCAATGACGACATCAAGGCCGCAAAGGTCCTGTTGATCGACGAACACGGTGAGAAACAGGGAGTGATGCCGCTGGCAGCCGCTCTTGATGCTGCGCGCGAAGCCAGCATGGATCTCGTCGAAGTTTCGCCGAACCAGGAAGTGCCCGTCGTCAAGATTCTCGACTATGGCAAGCTGCGTTTCGAAGAGCGGAAGAAGAAAGCCGCTGCGAAGAAGAAGCAGAAGAATTCCGAACTCAAAGAAATCAAGATGCGCCCGAACATCGACACGCATGACTATGAAGTCAAAGCGAAGGCGATGACGCGTTTTTTTGAAGCTGGGGACAAGGTGAAGGTGACCCTTCGCTTCCGCGGCCGGGAAATGGCGCACCAGCATCTCGGCATGGAATTGCTGAACCGGGTGAAGGAAGACTTCGACGAAATGGCGAAGGTGGAGCTGGAGCCGAAGCTCGAAGGCCGCCAGATGACCATGGTCCTCTCACCACGCTGAACACCATGAAGAATCCCATATAGGGACCATGTATACACCATGAAGAGCCGGCCGGGGCGGACCCTGCCGGCTCTTTCCGTTCCAGGGCGGCACGGTAGGGCATTTTCAAGTGCATTTTCAGCCGCTTTCGCCCCTTGATTCCATTCCCCCAATCCGCCATAAGCCGCCTCTTCCGAGTGGTGCAGGCGAACGGCATGCCCTCCACTCATGACAGACCGGGCCGCCCGCAAGGGTGCGAGCTCCACCAAAAAGGAGAATGAAATGCCGAAGATGAAGACCAAGAAGGCCGCTGCAAAGCGCTTCAAGATCACCGCATCGGGCAAGCTGAAGCACGGCGTCGCTGGCAAGCGTCACCGCCTGATCAGCCACAATGCAAAGTACATCCGCCAGAACCGCGGCACGTCCGTCGGTGCCAAGGCTGATGAAGCCCGTGTGAAAAAGTTCCTGCCGTACGGCCTCTAAGCCGCCGTCGCTGACTTAATACTGATCTTGATAGAAGGAGGCTCAGATGCCCCGCTCCCGCGCTAAAGTTCCTGCCCACGCCCGCCACAAGAAAATCCTGAAGCAGGCAAAGGGTTTCCGTAACCGCCGCAAGAATACGTTCCGCATCGCGCACCAGTCCGTCTGGGAAGCCGGCCAGTACGCCTATGTCGGCCGCAAAGTTAAGAAGCGGAAGTTCCGCTCGCTCTGGATCCAGCGCATCAACGCCGCTGTCCGCATCCACGACGAGGACATGAACTACTCGCAGTTCATCAACGGACTGACCAAAGCCGGCATCGAAGTCGACCGCAAAGTCATGTCGGACATCGCCATCAAGGACCCGGACGCTTTCGGCGCCCTGGTTGCCCAGGCCAAAGCGGCTCTCGCCTAAGCTCTTTACAGACTGAAGCTACAGGAACGACCCCATGTCGAAGTCCCCGAACTCCGTGCTGCACCCGTCGAAGAAGCCGCGCGTCAAGCGCCGCAACGCGATCTGGAAGGCCAATCTCGGCAAGCGCGCGAAAGTCCGCGTGTTTGGCAACACCAAGCGCGCACGGATCGCCCGCAAGAAAGCTGCCGGCAAGTAAGCTTTCTGACAGGCCCCGCGCCGCCGGTGACCGCCCGGAAGGGCAGGCACCGAACCGAATGAGAGAAAGCCCGGCCATCGTGCCGGGCTTTTCCGTTTCTTCCAGATTTGCATCCCCCCGCGAAGCGCCTACAAAGCCCGCGGAACCAAATGAGGGGCAAGACCTTGTCCGATATTACGACCATCGAAAACGAAGCGCTGGCGGCGGTGGCTGCTGCGGGTGACCTGGAAACGCTGGACGCGGTGCGCGTGGCGGAGCTCGGCAAGAAGGGCAGGGTCTCCGGCCTGATGGGCTCGCTTGGCAAGATGAGCCCGGAAGAGCGCAAGGAAAACGGCCCGAAGCTCAATGCGCTGAAAAACCGGGTGAATGATGCGATCACCGCCCGCAAGGCCGAACTGGAAGCCGAAGCGCTGGAAAAGCAGCTGGCCAGCGAAAAGCTGGACCTGACCCTGCCGCCGGCCCCCGGCCCGAATGCCGGCGCACTGCACCCGGTGATGCAGGTGTTCGAGGAAGTCGCCGCCATCTTCGGTGATATGGGCTTCACTGTGGCCGAAGGCCCGGACGTGGAAGACGACTGGCACAATTTCACAGCGCTGAACTTCCCGGAAGGCCACCCGGCGCGTGAGACCCACGACACCTTCTTCATGAAGGCACAGGAAGGCGACACGCCGAAAGTGCTGCGCACGCACACCTCGCCTGTGCAGATCCGTACCATGATGGAGCAGAAGCCGCCGATCCGCATCCTCGTGCCGGGCCGGGTCTACCGGAACGACTGGGATGCAACGCATACGCCGATGTTCCATCAGGTCGAAGGTCTCGTCATCGAGAAGGGCACCCATATGGGGCACCTGAAAGGCTGCCTCATCGACTTCGTGAAAGCCTTCTTCGAAGTCGACAATGTGGAAGCGCGCTTCCGCCCGCACTTCTTTCCGTTCACGGAGCCGTCGGCCGAGATGGACGTGAAATATACCCGCAAGGGCGAGACAATCGAGATCGGCGCCGGCGACAGCTGGATGGAGATCCTCGGCTCCGGCATGGTGCACCCGAACGTGCTGCGCAATTGCGGCATCGACCCGAACGAATATCAGGGCTTCGCCTTCGGTATGGGGATCGACCGCCTGGCGATGTTGAAATACGGCATGCCGGACCTGCGCCCGTATTTCGAGGCTGATCCGCAATGGACCCGCCATTATGGCTTCGCGCCGTGGAGCACGCCATCCGTCAGTGGCGGCCTGAGCTAAGGACGCGGCCATGGGCAACGGCAACAAGGCTGAAATGCTGATTGCGATCTGCGCGGTGATCACCAGCGCTATAGCAGTCTTCATTGCCTGGGATCAGGGCCGCGTGATGCGGGCGCAGCAGCACGGCTCTGTTTATCCGGTGCTGCAAGCAGACGGTTATGTCTCGGCAGACCTGCATGTGCGTGAGATCGGTGTCAGGTTCCGCAACAGCGGTGTCGGCCCGGCGCTGATCGAGTCGGTGGACATGCTGAAAGATGGCGAGCGCCTGGAGAATCTCAAAGCCTATCGTGACGAGCTGCCGGACGGCTATGACCTGTCATGGACAAGCATGGTGGGCCGCGCCGTGGCGCCGGGGGAAACGATCAACGCCTTGCGTATTTCCTGGCCGGCCGAGTCAATAAGCGCGGTCGTGCAAGCGGAAACAGCGGCAAAATGGGGCGAGCTGACGATGAACGTCTGCTATTGCTCCGTGTTCCAGCGCTGCTGGGAAGTCGAGGGCCTCGCCCTGAATTCCCCCGCCCGGCGGGTAAAGGCCTGCACGCGCAGTGAAGAAGATGTTTTTGAGAACCTGTCCCCGGTCAATCAGGTTCAAGACGAATTAAATCCCGAACTGGAATAGACGATGAAATTCACCCTTTCCTGGCTGAGCGACCATATCGCCTCCAAGGCGACGCTGGAGGATATTCTTGCGTGCATGCAAAAGGCCGGCCTTGAGGTCGAGGATGTGCACGATCCGCGCGAGAAGCTGAAAGACTTCACCGTCTGCAAGGTGATCGAAGCCGAGCCTCATCCGGATGCGGACAAGCTGCGCGTGTGCAAGGTGGAAACCGTGGACGGCATGAAGCAAATCGTCTGCGGTGCGCCTAACGCCCGCGCCGGCATGACCGCGATCTATGCGCCGCTCGGCACGTATATTCCGGGGCTCGACTTCGCGCTCGACAAGAAGCCGCGCGCGATCCGGGGCGTCGAAAGCCATGGTATGATGTGCTCCACCAAGGAGATAGAGGCAGGCGAAGACCATGACGGAATCGCCGACCTGGACGATTCCATTCCGCTCGGCACGCCGGCGGCAGAGGCGCTGGGTCTCGCCGATCCGGTGATCGATTTCGAAGTTACGCCGAACCGGCCGGACTGGCTAGGCGTGCAGGGCATTGCGCGGGACCTCGCTGCAGCCGGGGCAGGGCGGTTCATCCCGAATGACGTGAAGAAAGTCTCTGGCAGCTTCGACTGTCCGATCGAGATCAGGCTGGAAGCGCCGGAAGCCTGCCCGATGTTCGCGGGCGCGCTGGTCAAAGGTGTGAAAAACGGTCCATCGCCGGACTGGATGCAGCAGCGGTTGAAAGCTGTCGGCATCCAGCCACGCTCCTTGCTTGTGGATGTCACGAACTTCATCTCGCTGGACCGGGCCCGTCCGTTGCACGCCTATGATGCGGCGAAGCTGCAGGGCGTTGTCACGGCGCGCCTCGGCAAGAAAGGCGAGAAGCTCGTCGCGATCGACGGCAAGACCTATGAAATCGGTGAAGAGATGTGCGTAATCGCTGACGACAGCGGGGCCATCGGTCTTGGCGGCGTGATGGGCGGCGAGTCCACGGCTGTTTCGGCCGAGACCACCGACGTCTTCATCGAAAGCGCCTGGTTCGATCCGCTGCGCACCGCCCGAACGGGCCGCGCAACCGGCATTCACTCCGATGCGCGCTATCGGTTCGAGCGCGGCGTCGATCCGCAATCCTGTGTCGATGGCCTGAACCTCGCGCTGGCGCTGATCACCGAGTTCGGCGGCGGCACGGTCTCGAAGGCGAATGTCGCCGGCATGATCCCGGCGCGGGCGGACAAGGTGACTTTCTATCCGGCAGACGTGGAACGCCTGACCGGCCTCAAGGTGAAGAGTGCCGACATGCGCCGTATCCTGAAGGATCTGGAGTTCGCCATCGAGGATGCGGGGGAAGCCTGGTACCTGATGCCGCCGAGCTTTCGGTTCGACATGGAGCAGTCCGCCGACCTCGTGGAAGAGATTGCCCGCATGGTCGGCTATGACCAGCTGCCGACGACATCGCTGCCAGCGCCGGAAGGCGGCGTCCGCGCGATCACGACACCAATGCAGCAGCGCGTACGCACGGCGCGGCGCGTGCTGGCAGCGCGCGGCTTCCTCGAGGCTGTGACCTGGAGCTTCATGTCGAAGGCAAATGCGGCCTTGTTCGGGAAAACGCCGGAGAGCCTCACCGTTGCCAATCCGGTCGCAAGTGACCTCAATCAGATGCGCCCGTCCATCCTGGCAAACCTTGCGAGCGCGGCGCAGCGGGCGGCGAACCGCGGCGAGTCTGGCGCGCGCTTTTTCGAGGCAGGCCCGATCTATCTGGGCGACGGTCCGGACGATCAGCGCACGGTTGTTGCGGCGCTTGTGCGTCCGCTCAGCGAGCGTCACTGGCAGGGCGCGCCGAAGCCTTACGATTCCTACGCTGCCAAGGCGGACCTCTTCGCCGTGCTCGAAGCGCTCGGCCAGCCAGGAGACCGGTTCCAGGTTGCCCCGCCATCCCAGCCGCACTGGCATCCGGGGAAGGCGGCTGCGCTGAAACTCGGCCCGAAGGTGACGGTGGCGCATTTCGGTGCGCTGCACCCTGGCGTGCTGAAGCAGCTGGACGTCGAAGGCCCGGCCTTCGGCTTCGAGTTGAACCTCAACGCGCTGCCGGTGATGAAGGCGAAGGCGACAAAGACGAAATCCGTGCTCGAACGGTCGGACCTGACACCGATCCGCCGGGACCTGGCCTTCCTCGTGAATGAGGCCGTGCCGGCGGCGGATATTGTCCGTTTCGCCAAGGGCGCCGACAAGCAGCTGATCGACCAGGTGGAAGTCTTCGACGTCTATCAGGGCAAAGGCGTGCCGGAAGACAAGAAGTCCGTCGCCTTCGAGCTCACGATCCAGCCGAAGGAAAAGCTGAAGGATGAAGACATCCAGGCCCTGATGGACAAGGTCGTGGCGGCCGTCGCCAAAGGCTGCGGCGGTGTGCTAAGAGGATAAGCCAAGGGGAACGCAGCGAGGCCGGACATGGTGGTGCAGCAGCTGATGGTGCAGAACGGTCTGCGCTACAAGCTCTACGCAGAGCTGGTGCCGGAAGCGCGCCTGCGGGGCATCTCGGTCACCAATATCTTCATCGTTGCGCTGGTCCTGGCGAGTTTCCTGTTCCTGGCCCTTGAGACCGAACCGGCCCTGAATTCCCAGCCCGGTTGGAAGACGGTTTTCAGCATATTCAACGTCTTCGTCGTCGCCGCCTTTGCGGTGGAGTATTTGCTGCGCGTCTTCGTGGCGGGGCTGGACCCGAAATATGCGGGCCTCGGCGGACGCCTGAAATACATGACGCGGTTCTATTCCATCGCGGACCTGCTGGCTTTCCTGCCGGAACTGATCGTGATGCTGGCCGGGTTCGGCATTCCGCTGATTGCCCTGCGCGTGCTGCGGCTGTTCCGGTTGATCAAGATTGCGCGCTTCGTGCCGGCATTCGACATTTTCGGCGCCGCGGTGAAGCGCGCGGGGACGCAGCTCCTGACCGCACTCGCGATGGCGCTGGTGCTCGTCTATGTGTCGGCTGTGGCGCTCTACTTCATCGAAGGGGTTGGCGGGGAGAAGCAGGAAAGCTTTGCCTCAATCCCGCGGGCGATCTGGTGGGCCATCGCGACGCTGACCACGGTCGGCTATGGCGATGTCTATCCGGTCACGCCGCTGGGGCGGATGTTTGCCTCCGTGATTGCAATTGCGGGGATCGGTGTCGTGGCCCTGCCGGCCGGTGTGTTCGCCAGCGCCTTTTCGGACGAGCTTCGCGAGCGGCAGGAGGCAAAGGCCCAGGCGGCCACCCATGCCTATTCCTCCCAGGCCGAACGCACCCCGGAAGGGAAGGTGCCCCTGCCGGGCACAGATGGCGGGCTGGGTAACTAGGGGATCTGACTAGTCGTCGGCAGGCGCCCGCGGGCGGGTCACCACGAACAGGGCGCCAAGGGCGACAATCGACAGGCCGATGCCCAGTGGCACAGGCCGCTTCCAGAATGCTGCGCCAATCACGGCCGCCGACAGGCCCATGCCGCCGAGCGCTGCCGCCTTGCCGGCCCGATTGAGCGCGCCGGTCTCGACAAAGGTGCGGATCGGCGGGCCGATTTTGGGGCGGTTGTAGATCCATTCAGCCCAGGCCGGGTTTGAGCGGGCGAAGGCGAGCGCGGCGACGATCCAGAACACGGTCGTTGGCCAGATAGGCAGGAACAGGCCGATCGCACCGAACGCGAACGAGATCAATCCAAGGATACGCCAGCTCCACATGGCACGACGATGGCGCGGGGCTTACCGGCTGGCAAGCCGGGTTTAACGGTGCCGCACCGGCGAAAACCCTGAATAATGTCGGAATTGTCCAATTCGCGCCCTGTTCGCGCCCCCGCGAAGATGTGTAAGAGTGTTCATGTACACGTAGGAGAGGGTTCATGACGCACTTCATCCCGGGCCAGGGGGGATACGGTAAGGCAATGCTGATCGCGTTGCTTGTGGGTATTCTCGCGGCATGCGGAGGAGGCGGCAAAACGGACCGCTCCAGATCGGGCGCCGGCGAAGAAGGCACGGTGGTTCAGCTGTCTCCTGCCGATAGCGTTGCGGCTCGCCAGCGCGAAAAGCGGCGCCAGGCAGCGATGGACGCGCGCGAGCAGGATTTCACCTATTTCCGCTACCGGATCGACACCAGCCAGGACGAACCGCTGGCCTGTTTCGTCTTCTCCGCCGCCCTGGATCCGGAAGAGGACTATTCTCCCTATGTCGAATTCCGTCCGGCCTTCAAACCGGCGCTGAGCGTCGAGGGCCGTGAGCTTTGCGTTGGCGGCATGTCTTTCGGGACTGAGCGCACGGCAACATTGCTCTCCGGACTGCCGGCTGCCGATGGCCGGACCCTGAAAAACCAGGAAGACGTGCCGATCGATTTCGCTGACCGGCCGCCTTATGTTGGCTTCAAGGGCACGGGCGTGATCCTGCCGCGTGAGAATGCCGACGGCCTGCCGATCGAGACGGTGAATGTCGATAAAATCGAAGTGACGGTCTCGCGCATCAACGACCGCGCGCTCGCTTTCAAGCGTATCAGCCAGGGCACCACGACGGCGCAGGGCAGCTACTCCTGGACCTGGGGCGAAGATGATCCGGATGATGTGAAGGAAGAATTGTTCAAGGGCACGGTGGACGTCGCCCGTGAACAGAATGCGCCGGTTATCACCGTCTTCCCGCTGGAAGCCACAATCGGCACACTTGAGCCGGGCGCCTATTTCGTGACCGTGAAGGATGCCGACGACATCGGCGAAGCTGTCGGTCCGCCCGCTTCCACCAGCCGCTGGATCATGCTGACCGACCTTGCCATCACGGCCTATGAGGGCGGCAACGGCATCGACGTGACGTTGCGCTCCCTGAGGGATGGCCGTCCGATCTCCGACACGACCGTGCAGCTGATCGCGCGCAACAATGACATCCTGTCCGAAGGCCGCTCCGACCAGCAGGGCCGGGTTGTCTTCCCGGCAGAGCTGACCAATGGCCAGGGCAATCTTGCGCCGAAACTGATCATGGCACTGACCGCCAAGGGGGAGCTGGCCGCGCTGGACCTGACCCGTGCGCCAGTGGACCTGTCAGAAGAGGAAATCGGTGGGCGCCGCATGCCGGGCCTTGTTGATGCCTATCTGTATACGGATCGCGGGATCTACCGCCCCGGTGAGACCGTGAAGCTGACCGCCATGCTGCGGGATTCCACGGGGGAGGCCGTGACCGACCGCGCCGGCAGCCTCGTGCTTTACCGCCCGAATGGCCTTCAGTCCGAGAAGATCCGCTTCGAAGGCTCGGAAGCCGCAGCCGTCCTGCATAATTTCGAATTGCCGAAAGGTGCCTCGCGCGGCGAGTGGCGGGTTGAGGTCCAGATGGACGGCCTGTCCGGAACATCGGGTACGGTCCGTTTCTCGGTTGAGGATTTCGTGCCGCAGCGGATCGCGGTGGACCTTTCCGCCGATGACGAGACGCCGGTCAAGCTGGGCGGTACGCGGGATGTCGAAGTGTCTTCGCGCTTCCTCTATGGCGCGCCGGGCGCTGGCCTGACCGTCAAGGCCGAGGCTCGTGTCGAGCGCCAGCCCAATCCGTTCCCGGAGTTTGAAGGCTTCACTTTCGGGCGCCACGATTCCAATTTCCAGGAACGCATTCTCGAATTCGACGATGTTACGACAGACGGTGCAGGCAATGCCCTGATCCGGCTGCAGCCCGGCAATGCAGGCAGCAATGCCGGCATGCCGCTGCGCCTGAACACGGTCGTCTCCGTTCTGGAGCCAGGCGGCCGGGCCGTGTCGGAAAGCGTGCGCGTGCCTTACCGGCCCGAGAACCTCTATCTCGGCCTGAAACCCGGCTTCGACTATTCGGTCGAGCGGGGTGGGGATGCGACCTATCAGGTCGTTGCCATGGATGCCGACGGCAATGCCGTGGCGCGGGACCTGACATGGAAAGTCCTGGCCATCGACTGGCACTATGACTGGTACAATGACGGCGACCGCTGGCGCTGGCGGCGCTCGCGCACCGTGACCAAGGTCAATGAAGGCGTGCTCACAACGCCGGAAGGCGGTACGGGCGAGATCACGGTCTCCGGTCTCGACTGGGGCAGCCATGAACTGGTGATCGAAGGCACGGATGCAGATGCCAGCACTTCGGCCAGCGACAATTTCTATGTCGGCTGGGGCGGCTATGTCTCTGATGACGGCGTCGAAGCGCCGGACCGCGTGAAGGTTACCGGCCCGGCCCGGGCGCCGGCTTCCGGCCAGACGGCCGAGATCACCATCGTACCGCCCTATGACGGGCAGGCGCAGGTTGTGGTCGCGACCGACAAGGTGCTCTCTGTACAGAACATCTCCGTCACGGAAGGTGGCACGCAGGTGACCCTGCCTGTGAATGATGAGTGGGGCGACGGTGCCTATGTGATGGTGTCGGTGTTCACCGAACGCGATCCGGTGCTGCAGGCGAAGCCGCGCCGTGCCGTGGGCGTCACCTATGTCCCGCTCAACATGGAAGCCCGCACGTTCGACGTGTCGATCGACGCCCCCAAGACAGCACGCCCACGCGGCGAGCAGGTGGTCGAGGTCAATATCGGCGAAGGCCCGCGCGAGCCGGTCTACCTGACGCTGGCCGCTGTGGATGAGGGCATCCTGCGTCTCACCAAGTTCAAGAGCCCGGACCCTGTGTCGTACTACTATGGCAAGAAGGCGCTCGGCGTGGAACTCTACGATGACTACGGCCGCCTGCTGGATCCGAACATGGGCCTGCCGGCGGAAGTGCGCACAGGCGGTGACCAGCTGGGCGGGGAAGGCCTGTCCGTGGTGCCGGTCAAATCGGTGGCACTGTTCTCTGGCCTCGTTGATGTCGGCCGGTCCGGCAAGGCGAAGGTCCGCTTCGACGTGCCGGAGTTCAATGGCGAGATGCGCCTGATGGCGGTCGCCTGGTCGAAGACCGGGCTCGGTTCCGCCGTCTCCACCATGACGGTGCGCGATGAAGCCCCGGCAGACCTGATCATGCCGCGCTTCCTGGCGCCGGGCGACGAGGCCGTCCTCACTGCCAGCATCGACAATGTGGAACTGGGCGATGGCGAATTCTCTGCCCTCGTCGGTGCCACCAAAGGCGTCTCGATTGCCGACGGCAAGCTGACCCGTGTGCTGAAGACCGGCGAACGGGCTGACCTGCCCGTCCGCGTCGAGGCTGAGGATGAAGGCATTTCCACCGTCCGGCTGGATGTGGAAGGCCCCGACAAATATGCCGTGAACCGGACCTACCAGATCCAGACACGTTCGCCTTACCTGCCGGTGACGCGTGTGTCCTCGAAACTTATGCAGCCGGGCGAAGCCTTCTCGGTTGATCCGAGCCTGCTGTCGGATCTGGTGCAGGGCTCCGGCTTTGTCTCGGTGGGCTTCTCGTCCATCCCGGTCGATGCGGCGACGCTCTATGCTTCGCTGGATCGCTATCCGTATGGCTGCACCGAACAGACGACCAGCCGCGCACTGCCGCTGCTCTATTCGGAACAGCTGGTGGCCATGGGCGCGAAGGATGCGAATGACGATCCGAAGATGAAGGTGCAGGAGGCGGTGAACACGCTGCTGAACCGTCAGGGAGCGGACGGCGCGTTCGGCCTCTGGCGCGAAGGCGACGGCTATGCCTCGCCCTGGCTCGGCGCCTATGCGACCGACTTCATCTACCGTGCCAAGGAAGCCGGCTATGCCGTACCGGACGAGGCGATGGACCGGGCCTATGGCGCGCTGCGCCAGATTGCGACGGGCGATGCCTGGCGGGTCTATGGCTACAACACGGACGTCTATGAGAGCCGCTATTCCAACGACACGGTCGACCAGATGATGAAACGGTCCTCGGCCTATGCGCTCTATGTGCTGGCCAAGGCAGGCAAGGCGGACATTTCTCGCCTTCGTTACCTGCATGACCGGGAACTGAAGTCGATCGACAGCCCGCTGGCACGTGCCCATATCGGTGCGGCGCTGGCGCAGCTGGGTGACAAGGCCCGTGCGAACTCGGCCTTCAAGGCGGCGGAAGATGCGCTCGGTTACAACAATACCGGCGACTATTACCAGACGCCATTGCGGGACCTGGCCGGTGTGCTCGCGCTCGCCGCGGAGGCCGGGCAGACCAGCACGCTGGAAAACCTGTCCGAAAAGCTCGGCAATGAATCGCCAGATCCGTCCCGCCTGACCACGCAGGAGAAATCCTTCCTCCTGCAGGCGGTGAACGATCTGGGCGCTGGCGAAGACGGCTTCCGTCTTGAGGTCGAAGGCCTTGGCCGCGGCAACAACAATGACCGCCAATATGCCCTGACCGAAGAGCAGGCTCGCGAAGGCGTGACCTTCACTCTCGGCGGCAAGGCACCGATGTTCCGGACCGTGCTGGTGTCCGGCGCACCGACAAGTGCGCCGCCGGCTGCCGCCTCGAAGATGAAGGTCGACAAGACCTTCTACACGCTCACCGGTGGCCGGGTGGATCTTGCCCGCGTGTCCCAGGGCGACCAGCTGGTCGTGAAGCTGACCGTTTCACCTGAGGAGCGCCGCCTGAACCCGGTGATCGTGGCAGACCTTCTGCCCGCCGGCTTCGAGATCGAGACGGTGCTGCGCCCGGCCGATGGTCGTCAGGAATACGGCCAGTCCGGCGCCTTCGCCTATCTGGGCCAGCTGGCAAACGTCCAGACTGCGCAGGCGCAGGACGACCGCTATGTGGCCGCCGTCGATGTCTACTCGAACTCGGTGACCATGGCTTATGTGGCCCGCGCGGTGACACCGGGTGACTTCGCCATCCCGGGCGTCGTTGCCGAGGACATGTACCGCCCGGCCGTGTTCGCCCGCTCCAAGGCTGGCCGCGTGACCATCGCCCCGGCCCAGAGCGGGGCCGAAGGAGGCAGATAAGGCCATGCTGACAGCGCGCCGGATCTTTGTCGGCGTCTTCGCGCTGTTCCTTGCCGTGGTCATCGCGGACAGGCTGCTGCCTCCGCCACTGGAAAGGGCGGGAGGCCTGTCTGCCCTCGTGACGGACCGGGATGGCAAGCCGCTGCGCGCTTTCGCGACGCCGGATGGCCGCTGGCGGTTCGCCGGAGATCTCGACCGCATCGATCCGGACTTCATCGACGCGCTGATCCGCGTGGAAGACAAGCGCTTCTACCAGCACCGGGGCACTGACTGGATGGGTCTCAGCCGCGCAGCGGTGGACTCGGTGTTTGCTGGCCGCATCGTGTCCGGCGGCTCAACCCTGACCATGCAGACTGCGCGCATGCTGGAACCACGGGACCGCAACATCGGTTCGAAGCTGATCGAGATCGCCCGGGCCTGGCAGCTGGAGCGACGTCTCACCAAGGACGAGATCCTGTCGCTTTACCTGTCGCTGACGCCCTATGGCGGCAATCTTGAAGGCGTACGCGCGGCGAGCTGGAGCTATTTCGGGCACGAGGCCGACAAGCTCTCGAAGGACGAGATCGCGCTGCTGATCGCCCTGCCGCAATCGCCGGAAGTGCGCCGGCCGGACCGACACCCAGAGAATGCCGAACGCGCCCGCAACTGGGTGGCGGAGAAGCTCCAGCGCTATGACGTCTTCACTAAAGGCGATGTCGAGGATGTCGCCACGCTCTCCGTGCCCGGACGACGGCGGGATTTCCCGGACCGGGCCTGGCACGGCACGGCCAAGGCGCTGGCGGAAGGCCCGCGCGAAGATGTCCGCTCCACGCTCGATGCCGGCCTGCAGGCGGAAGTCGAACGGATCGCACTGACGCGGGCCGAAGCCGAGGGCGAAGACGTGCAGGTTTCGGTGCTGGTCGTGCATGTGCCGACGCGGGCCGTACGGGCGGTGGCTGGCTCGGCCTCGCGTGACCGGCCGGGTGGCTGGCTGGACCTGACGGCGCAGGCGCGCTCGCCCGGTTCCACTCTGAAACCCTTCATCTACGCCATGGCCTTCGACGATGGCACCGCCGCACCGGACACACGCGTCGCAGACTTGCCGACGCGGTTTGCCTCCTACCAGCCGGAAAACTTCGATCGCATGTTCCGCGGCGATGTCCGCGTATCGGATGCGCTGCAGCACTCTTTGAACATTCCCGCCGTTGCGATGCTGGACCGGGTCGGGCCGGAACGCTTCGCCGCGCAGCTTGCTTCGGCCGGCGCCCGCCCGCGCATCTCCGGCGGGGCGGAACACGAAGCCGGGCTCGCCATTGCGCTGGGCGGGGCAGGGCTGACCGCGCGCGAACTGGCCGTGCTCTATGCGGCACTCGGTGATGATGGCGTCGCCAAGCCGCTGGTCTGGCGCGCCGACGAGGAAGCGGCAAACTATGAAGCTACCGGCAAGCGTCTCGTCAGCGGGGAAAGCGCCGGGGAAGTGCTCGACATTTTGCGCAAGGCGCCGACACCGGAAGGCCGCATGCCGGGCTCGCTGACGGCGCATGCCCCACAGATCGCGTTCAAGACGGGTACGTCCTATGGCTTCCGGGATGCCTGGGCGGCGGGTGTCTCTGGCCAGCACGCAATCATCGTCTGGGTGGGCCGGGCCGACGGGGCGCCGCGCGCGGGAAAGACCGGGCACGACACGGCGTTGCCGATCCTGTTCGAAGTGGCCGACCGCGTTGCCCAGCACCTGCAGGACGAAGGTGAGGCGACGATGCGGCTGACCAGCCAGAAGCGCCTCTTGAAATCCCATGGCGCGATGAAGTCCCTGGAAGACGCCGGACCGCCGCAGATTCTGTTCCCGCCACAGGCCGCAGAGCTTTGGGCGGGGCCGGTCAACGGGCGCGCCGCGCGCGGCTTTGTTCTGGCCGGGCGGGGCGAAGGCAGGCTCAGCTGGTACATCGATGGCAGGCCGTGCGACACGGATGATGCCGGAGCGCCGGTGTGGAAGCCGGAGCGGCCGGGCTTCTACACGGTGACTGCAGTAGATTCTGCAGGACGCGCCAGCCGCGTCCGTGTGCGCGTGCTGACCGGGCCTGCCTGAAAACACGGCAAAGCCACAAATGTGCCGCTTTCGAACAACACAGGCGCAACACATTCCTGTTAGGACTGTGTTTACAGGGTTACGAACCATCGGTCATTTCCCATATCAGACGGGAAGTAAAATGGTTCCGGCCTGAATGACAGAGTAGAAGTAAGATGCGTACCCGTTCACCCCAGTCTGTTGCCCTTGTTGCAGGCCTTGCCGCGATGGCGCTTGGCTTCTTTTCCAGCGCCGGTGCGCAGGATCAGGTTTCCAGCCCGGACGCGAAACGTCTGTCGACGGCAGTGTTTGCAGGTGGCTGCTTCTGGTGCGTGGAAGCGGACTTCGACAAGGTGGACGGCGTCGTCTCGACCGTGTCCGGCTATACCGGTGGCACGGTGGTGAACCCGACCTACAAGCAGGTCTCGCACGAAAAGACAGGCCATTATGAGGCCGTCAAAGTCACTTATGATCCGGACAAGGTCAGCTATGATGCGCTGGTGGACTACTATTTCCACCACATCGACCCGACCGATGCGACCGGCCAGTTCTGCGACAAGGGGGACAGCTATCGCTCTGCTGTGTTTGTCGCCAATGGTGACCAGCGCGAAGTGGTGGAAGCCGAGATCGACATGATCAACGCGTCCGGCGTGCTGGGCACGCCTGTGGTGACGCAGATCCTCGACGCCAGCACTTTCTGGCCGGCCGAGGATTATCACCAGGACTATTACAAGAAGAACCCGCTCAAATACCGCTACTACCGCACAGCCTGCGGACGTGATGCGCGGGTGAAGAATGTCTGGGCAGGCGCCTCATCCGGCCACTGATCTGGCGGTCACGGATCCGGCGATTCCGATTTTGCAGAGCAGGGGGCTGGCGGGAATTCCGTCTGGCCTTTGAACCGGTCTTCCCAGGCCGCGTCATGCACCTGTGGCTCAAATCCTGAAGCGACATAAAGGACGAAGGTGCGCGACAGCGGACAGCCATTGCTGCGCTTGCCGAGCGGCACCGAAATCTCGCCCACCTGTTCGAAGGTCTCGAACTCGCTGCGCAGCATGGGCCGCATACCCGCATGGATCGAGACGACAAGCACGCGCTGGTCCAGCGGGGTGGCGAGCGGCTGGGATTCAGAGAAGCTTTTCGGCACGCCGTAACGCCGCCAGGAGAGCAGCGGCAAGGTCCGGTTGCGGCCATAATAGTCCAGTCCGTGCCAGACTTCGCGCTCGTCCACGAGCACCGCGGTTGCGCCGAGGGATCGGGCAAAACCGAATACGTCCTTTGACGCCTCGTCCCAGCCACGCGTGCGCTTCAGCGCATTGTCGAGACCGAGTGCGGTGGATGTTTGCAGAGGCAGGAGCGAGATCACCGCGAAGCTCAGCGCGAGAACGCCATGCAGGCCGATGCTGAACCAGAGCAGGCCGGACGGGCGGTATTTCATCATGGTCGCGAACAGCAGAAGGCCGCCACTCACCAGAACGCCCAGCCCAAGGCGCACCCAGACGCTGAGGTCCGGCACGAACTGAAGCGCCACAAAGGTGAGCCCCGCCACGATGAACCAGAGGTTCCGGTTGGGGCGAGCGCGCACCAGCCAGGCTGCAACCAGCACGCTGGCGGCGGGGTAGGCTGTTGCCGCCCAGTTCGCATTCGCGCGGGAGAGGACGGCCTGGCCGAGAATGATGATCAGGACCGGCAGGATGAAGCACAAGAGCCAACGGTCCCGCCCCATCATGCCTTCATCCTGGGACCGGATAACAAACAGGCCGGAGACGAGCGCCAGGAAACTGATCGGCCCGAACACGCCCAACTGGTCGACCAGGAAAGTCAGCGCGTTTTCGGGATTGATCAGGTCTCCGCCGAGATTGGCATTGTCGACCGTGTGACTGACCGTCTTGAAATCATGCGCGGCATTCCAGGCCATGTGCGGGGCGAAGACCAGCGCGGCGAGTGCCAGCACGAGGAGGCCGCGCGGCGAAATCAGCGCGCGGCGCGTGTCCCGGTCGATCAGCAAGGTCAGGACGATGCCGATCAGGAAATAGATCATCGCATATTTCGACAGGAGGCCCGCGCCGATGGCGAGACCGAGACCGGCGGCGCTGGCCCAGCTGCCGTCCCCGGTGCGCAGGCGCCAGAAGCAGAAGAGGGCCGCGCACCAGAAGGGCATCAGCACGCCATCGGTCGAGATCACGGCGGAGGACAGGATCACCGCCGGCATCAGCGCATAGCCAAGTGCTGCCAGCATGCCGGTGCGGGCGCCATACATGTCGCGACCGAGATGAAACAGGAAAATGGCCCCGGCCGTGTGCAAGAAAGGGGCGGGCAGGCGCACGGCCCATTCCGAATTGCCGAGGACGGAGGTCACCGCGTGGATCAGCCAGGCGATCATCGGCGGCTTTGAATAATAGCCCCAGTCCAGCGTCTCGCCCCAGCGCCAGTACTGGGCTTCATCGGCATAGAGGTTCAGCGGTGAGACCGCGAGCAGCAGGACACGCAGGGCCAGCAGAATCATCAGGGTCAGATAGGTGATACGGCGCCAGTCTGTCGTCGATTCGCCGGGGGATTCGGTCATTTGCCTCAGGCCTTTCGGGAGAGACGCCGGTTATGCGATGGGGCGGAGACAGAATATACCCCAAAATGCACGTTTTCGGGTGAAGTTCAGGTGAACCGATTATTGCAACCGTGTCATTTTTGCATCGCACCATCGCCTTTGACACGAATCCGATAGGCATGTGTTTAACCTTCAAGATCCTGTCACTAATCTGTCATCCGGAGTCGTTATGCGACCCCAAACCGGGCGATGTGCAAGGGCATCGGCTGGGGATCTCTCGGACAGGGGAAAATCATGATCAACTGGAATAACTTCGCTCGCGGGGCTGCTGTATCAGCCATCGCGATCACGGCGGCAGGCATTGCATCGGCACAGGTTACGACCTCGTCGATCTCCGGCACCGTCGCTGATGAGTCCGGAGCAGCCGTTTCCGGCGCTACCGTCACCATCCTTCACGAGCCATCGGGTACGGTTTCCGTCGCTTCGACCAACGCAGCTGGCCAGTTCGCGGCTCAAAACCTCCGCGTTGGCGGCCCGTACAGCGTCACCATCACCGGTGAAGGCTTCGTTCCGGCCCGCGCTGAAGGCGTTTACGCCAACCTCGGTGAAGATACCGACCTCAACCTCTCGATCTCGCGCGCAGACGACGCTGCCGTCATGGACACGGTTGTCATCACCGGCACCGCGCTTCAGGTCGCTCAGGTCGCTACCGGCCCGTCTTCGACCTACAACCTCGCGACGCTGGAAAATCTTCCGGCGATGAACCGCGACATCAAGGATATCGTCCGTCTCGACCCGCGCGTCTATGTCGACGAAGCCTTCAACGACTCCATCAACTGCGCCGGTGCCAACCCGCGCTACAACTCGCTGACCGTCGACGGCGCACGCCTGTCCGACAATTTCGGTCTGAACTCGAACGGTTACCCGACCGAGCGCATTCCGTTCTCCTTCGACTCGATCGAACAGGTCTCTGTTGAGCTTGCTCCGTTCGACGTCGAATACGGCCAGTTCACCGCCTGTAACGTCAACGCTGTGACCAAGTCCGGCGGCAACGAATTCCACGGCGGCCTGTTCTTCGACTACACCGATGACTCGCTGACCGGCGACGAAACCGACGGCATCGCCCGCGACCTCGGCTCGTTCGAAGAGAAGCGCTACGGCTTCAACGTTGGCGGCCCGATCATCAAGGACAAGCTGTTCTTCTTCGGTTCCTACGAGAAATTCGAAGGCGCAAACATCTTCGGCTTCACGCCGGAAAGCGCTGGCATCACCCAGGCTGATTACGATCAGATCATCTCGATCGCTGAAGGCTATGGCTACGTTTCCGGCGGCCTGCCGACGTCTATCGGCGTCGAGGACGAGAAAATCTTCGCAAAGATCGACTGGAACATCAACGATGACCATCGTGCGACCTTCTCGTACAATTACAATGACGGCTTCAATCTGAGCCCGTCGGATTCCGGCTCCAGCCGTCTTTCTGACGGTAACCACTACTATGAGCGTGGCGCCAAACTGCAGAACTACTCCGGTGCTCTGTACTCCGACTGGACCGACAACCTGTCGACCGAACTGCGTGTTACCTATGTTGATCTCGACAACCGTCAGACCCCGGTTGCCGGTCTCGACAATTTCGGTGAAGTTCAGGTCGATGTGGGTGGCAGCACCGTCTACCTCGGCGCCGACGATTCCCGTCACGCCAACGAGCTGAATTACACGACCCTGAACTACAAGGCGAAAGCCGACTACACGATGGGTGACCACACCTTCACGTTCGGTGCCGAACGCGAAGAGTTCGAAGTGTTCAACCTCTTCATCCAGGAAGTTAAGGGCGAGTGGGTCTTCGGTTCGATCGCAGACTTCGCTGCAGGCGATTTCGATGACTTCCGCTACGAGAACGCTGCTGGTTCCAACGATCAGAATGATGGCGCAGCCGACTTCGGCTACGAAATCAACACGATCTACGTGCAGGACGACTGGCAGGTTACGGACAAGCTCGATGTTGTCCTCGGCCTCCGCTACGACTTCTACACGTCGGGCGACAAGCCGATGTTCAACCAGGGCTTCTTCGACGATTACGGCATCCGTAACGACGAAAACATGGACGGCCGCGACCTGCTGCAGCCGCGCTTCGGCTTCACCTATGAGTTCAATGACGACATCAGCTTCCACGGCGGTGCCGGTCTCTACTCCGGTGGTAACCCGAACGTCTGGATCTCGAACAACTACTCCAACAATGGTGTGACCCTGTTCGAATGCCGCAACCGTGGCCGGTCGTCCGACTGTGTCGGCGACGGTTCGCTGACCAACATCAACGACTTCACCTACGGTGGTGGTACCGGCAGCCCGTTCATCAACGTTCCGGATGAGTTCATTGCTGCTGTTGGCGCTGCTGAAGGCGGTGGCCCGGTCAACGCGCTCGACCCGAACTTCGAACTGCCGTCCGAATGGAAGTTCGCGCTCGGTACGGTCGTCGACTATGACAGCGGCCACCCGCTGCTGGGCGACAACTGGCGCTTCATGGCCGACATTCTGTACTCCAAGACAAACGAAGCAGCGATCGCTGTTCCGATCAGCTGGGTGCAGACGGATACCGCTCCGGACGGCCGCCCGATCTACGGCACCGGCAACACCAACGACTTCCTTCTCACCAATACCGAGGAGAAGGGTGACGCACTGGTCCTGTCCGTGGGCGTGTCCAAAGAGTACGACAACGGCATCGACTGGTCGCTGGGCTATGCCTACACCGACGCAGACGATGTGAACCCGATGACTTCGTCGGTTGCGTTCTCGAACTTCTCCAACTTCACGACGTCTGACGCTGTGAACCCGGATCTCGGCACTTCGGACTACGAGATCGCTCACCGCATCAACCTGACGGTCAACTGGGAGAAGGAATTCTTCAAAGGTCTCTACACGAAGGCATCGCTCTTCGGTACGGCCAACGAAGGTGCTCCGTACTCCTACACGTTCGGTTCGAACACCGGCATCTTCTCGCCGCTGTTCAGCAACCGCCGTGCTCTGGCCTACATCCCGACTGGCATCGCAGATCCGCTGATCTCGCCTGACTCGGATATGGGTGCTGTTGAGTCGCTCGTTGCCTTCATCAACAAGGACGAGACCCTTCAGGACGCACGTGGCAGCATCATCCGTCGCAACTCGGCTGCTGATGACTGGTGGACGAAGTTCGACCTGAAACTGACCCAGGAGCTTCCGGGCCTCCGCGCTGACGACCGCGCTGAAGCGTTCATCATTGTCGAAAACGTCGGCAACCTGCTGAACTCGGATTGGGGTATCCTTCGCGAGCACGGCTTCCCGGCCAACGCCGAGCTGTACTCGATCAGCGGCATCGACGCCCAGGGCCGTTACATCATCGACGGCTTCAACTCGAGCGCCGACCGTGACTCCATCGTGGTCAGCCCGTCGCTGTGGCAGGTCCACTTCGGTGTGAAGTACAAGTTCTAAGCCTTACGGCCTGAACTGAATTGAAATCGGGAAGGGCGGCCTCCATGTGGGGCCGCCCTTTTCCTTTATTGACAGGTGTGGCATGGCGCGCGCGATGAGTGACAACAAACCCTTCCTTCCGCCCGAATGGGCGCCGCAGGCTGCCCTCTGGTGCGGCTGGCCGCATCTTGCCGACGAATGGGGCGGCAGTCTTGAAGGCCCGCGCCAGCAGATCGCCGGATTCATCCGGGCAGCCGCCGACCATCTGCCAGTCCGTGTTGCAGCCGGATCTGCCGAAGCACTGGCCTCGGCCACCGCGGCGGTCGGCGACGTGGCGAAAGTCGTGGAGCTGCCGGCCGGGGACATCTGGCTGCGCGATACAGGCCCCATCGTTACGGGGCAGGGCGAGACGCGTGTGGCGCAGACCTTCCGCTTCAATGGATGGGGCGGCAAATACCTGATGCCCGGCGACACAGAGACGGCAGCGGCGATTGCGACCTATGAGACGCTGCCTGCCACTCCGCATGACATCGTACTGGAAGGCGGCGCCATCGATGCCGACGGCACAGGCCGCCTGCTGACCACGCGCCAGTGCCTGCTAAATCCAAACCGCAATCCGGACCTGACGGCAGACGAGATCGAGGCCCGCATCTGCGCGGCACTTGGCATCGACGAAATGATCTGGCTGGGCGATGGCCTGCTGAACGACCACACCGACGGCCATGTCGACAATATCGCCCGCTTCATCGGGCCGGGCCATGCGCTCTGCCAGATGCCGTCCGGTGACGATGACCCGAACACCGAGGTCCTGCTGGAGATCGAAGCCACGCTGCGCAATGCAGGCCTGGATGTGACGACGATTCCGTCACCCGGACTGATCCTCGGCGAGGATGGCGAGCCGATCCCGGCAAGCCATATGAATTTTACCATCACCAATGGCGCCGTGCTGGTGCCGGTCTATGAGGACCATTACAGCCTTGTGGCGCTGTCGGAGATGCGTGTCCTGTTCCCGGGCCGCAAGATCATCGGCCTGCCGGCTGGACATATCCTGGGTGGAGGCGGAAGCTTCCACTGCATGACCCGCGAAATTCCCGCCTGATCCGGAGGATCTGAAGATGAGCCGTACTCTCACTGTCGCCAGCATCCAGTTCACCCCGAGTGACGACATGCAGGACAATATCGACCGCGTGGCAGGTTTCATCCGTGAGGCCGCCGGGCAGGGCGCCGATGTCGTGCTGCCGCCCGAACTCTTCTGCGGTTATTATTTCTGCAAGACGCAGGAGGAGCATCATTTCGCGCGTGCCTTGCCCTGGCAGGACCATCCCGCCGTGGTGCAGCTGGCAGAACTCGCGGCGGAACTCGGCGTCGTCATCCCCGTCTCGATCTACGAGAAGGACGGTCCGCACTATTACAATTCGCTCGTCATGATCGATGCCGATGGCACGCCGCTGGGTATCTATCGCAAGAGCCATATTCCGGATGGCCCCGGCTACCAGGAAAAATACTATTTCCGGCCAGGCGATACGGGCTTTCGTACCTGGCAGACCATGAAGGGCAATATCGGCGTCGGCATCTGCTGGGACCAGTGGTTTCCGGAAGCAGCGCGCGCCATGGCCCTGATGTGCGCGGACGTCCTGCTGTACCCGACGGCGATCGGTGCGGAGCCACACGATGCTAGTCTCGACACCGCCGCACGTTGGCGCCGGGTGATGCAGGGCCATGCCGTTGCCAATGTCATTCCGGTCGTGGCGGCCAATCGCGTGGGCGATGAGGAAGGCCAGATCTTCTACGGCACGAGCTTCATCACCGACCATGTCGGCGAAGTTGTCACCGATTTCGGACGCATTGAGGAAGGTGTGCTGGTTGCGAGCTTCGACCTGGACGTGGTCGATCGTGACCGTGCAGCGTGGGGCTTCTTCCGCGACCGCCGGACGGATCTTTACGACATTCTGGTCTAGGGCAGGCTTCAGCTGCCGCCGGGGACGCCGCGCGATGGCCGCTGGCTGTCGGGCGGGGTCGGATGTGACGCGCGTTCCGGCTTCGGCTTCGGCGCCTTCAATGAGGCAATCACGATCACATCGCTCGTCTCTTCGACATAGTGTTCCGCAAGTTCAGCGATCACGGTTTCGAACTCTTCGGGGCTGACGCGCCGGTCGAGGTTCGGGTCGAAGCGGACAGGATTGGCCAGCGTATCGTCGCGCGTCGGCAGGCTTTCGGCCCAATTGATCTGCTCGAATGCTGTCAGGTGACCGTCACCATTGGCATCGGCCTTCTTGAAGGCGGCTGCGGTGCCCGCTTCCACTTCCTCACGGGTGATCCGGCCGTCTCCATCGGTGTCAAAGCTCAGGAACAGGCCGCCGCCAGCAACCAGCCGGTCAGGCGTTCCGCGGGGCTTGTGGGCTTCGGATTTGGTAAATCCCTGTCCGGGCAGGCGGACAATATCGTCATCGGCCTGCTGGGCGCTCGCCGGGGCGGTTGCAGCCATCAACAGGGCGCCAGCCAGCGCAATCGAACGGAAAATCATGGGATTTACTCCACTAACAGGCGGCCAGACTAAGCGAGTGTTGTGTTTATGCAACATATGGTTTCAGTTATATTGCGCCGGAATGGACCAGGCATTAGCACTCCGTTAACGCGCCCTTAACGCTCGAGGGGCAATTCGTTAACCGTTTCATCGGTCGTTATCGCGGCCGATTCGGGCTTTTGGATGACGCGGCATGGCACTTACAGCGGAGCAGGTTCCGATCATTATGGCCGCCGGCGCGGCAGCGCTCGGCCTTGCCGCGCTGCTTTGGGCGCTGCGGGTATCGGACGGTGCGCGCGGGGCAGCCCGCAAATACCGGGACCGGTCAGCTGAACTGGAAACCACGCTCGCCGCCCATCGCTCGATCCTCGGCGCCCATCCGGGTGTCATTCTCGTCTGGCAGGGCGAAGCGCTCGAAGCCGAAGGCGACGACATCATCCCGCCCGAAATGTACGGGTCTCCAGTCGCGTTGGCCGGTCTGCTGAGCTTCACCGACGATGCCATCTCACCGGATCCGGCGGTTCGTATCATTGAGGGCCTCGCTGACCTCGAAGCCCGCGACAGTGCCGGCCAGGACACGACCCTCCGCATCCGCCTGCGCGAGCTGCGCGAGACGGGGCAGGCCTTCTCGCTGACCATTATCGGCCCGTCCGGCCGTTTCCTCGAAGCCGACGGCCGCACGGCTGGTGCCCGCGCCGTGGTCTGGGTTAGCGATGCGACGATCAAGGGGCTGGAAGAAAGCTCGGCCCGCGGCAAGCTGGAGGAGGCCCGCCAGGTCATTGCACGCGATCCGACCGCCTTCCTCGACATGCTGGGCAAGGCGCCGTTCCCGGCCTGGCGCATGTCCGGCATGGGCAAGCTGCAATGGGTGAACCCCGCCTATATCGAAGCCGTCGACGGGACCAATCTCGACCGGGTGCTGGACCGCCAGCTGATGCTGGACCAGGCGACTGCCGATCAGGCTCGCAAGACGATCAGCGAAGGTATCGACATCGACGAGACGCGCCACATCACCATCAATGGTGCGCGCCGGGCGATGCGTATCCTGACTTTCCCGCTATCCGGCGGGGCAGGGGCGATGGCACTGGATGTGACCGCGCAGGAAGACGCGCGCGACGAACTGAACCGTCACGTCCGTGCCCATGATGAGACCCTGAACCATGTGGCCGATGCCGTCGCGATCTTCGGCGCCGACCGGAAGCTGACCTTCTACAACAAGGCGTTCCGCGACATGTGGGATCTCGATGAGAGCTTCCTGCTGGATCGTCCCGGCCATGGCCAACTGCTGGACCGGCTGCGCGAGCGACGCAAATTGCCGGCCCGGGCGAACTATGCCGAATGGCGCGCTGAAGAGCTCTCCTACTATCTCGACATTGACGGGGTGAAGGAAGACACCTGGTCGCTTCCGGACGAGCGGACCCTGTCGGTTACGCGTCAGCGCCACCCGATGGGCGGCCTGCTTCTTCTGTTCAAGGACATTACCGGCGAACTGGAGCTGCAGACGCGGTTCAATGCGATTGTGAAGACGCAGAGCTCCACGCTCGACAATCTCCACGAAGCCGTTGCCGTGTTCGGCGGCGACGGACGCATGAAGCTGCACAATAATGCGTTCGAGCGCCTGTGGAGCCTCAGCGAAGAGATGCTGAAGGACCATCCGGATTATGACGATGTGGTGGAGGAGTGCATTCCGCTGTTCCACGACACGGAAATCTGGGCGGCCATGAAGAGCCACATCACCGATCCCTCCGCCAAGGCGCGCCAGTCAACGACGGGTGAAATGCGCCGGTCGGACGGCTCCATCCTGACTTACCTCACCCATCCACTGCCGGACGGGAACACGCTGATCGCCTTTGCCGATGTGACAGCGACCCGCCGCGTCGAATCCGCCCTGCGCGAGCGCGCCGAAGCCTTCGAAGCCGCTGACCGCCTGAAGACGGAATTCGTCCGCAATGTCTCCTACCAGTTGCGTTCACCACTCACGGTTATCTTTGGCTATGCAGAGCTGCTGGAGACCCAGCGCAATGGCGACCTGACCGAGCGCCAGAAGGATTATGTCAGCGCCATCCTGTCTGCTTCGGATCACCTGTCCAAGCTGATCGAGAACATCCTCGATCTCGCCATGATCGAAGCCGGCCGCATGGATCTCGACCTCGAAGATGTCGATCTGGCTGGCGTGATCGAGGAAAGTATCGAGATGGTTGTCTCGAAGGCCGAGGATACGCAGATCGCGGTCCGGTCTGAGATCGAAGGCAAGCTGGGCATGATCCGTGCCGACGAGCGGCGCATCCGCCAGATCCTGTTCAACCTGATTTCCAACTCGCTGCGCTTCACCGATTCCGGCGGCGAGATTGTCATCTCGGCCCAGCGCATGGGTGACATGGTGACCTTCTCTGTCCGCGACAATGGCCGAGGCCTTGAGGCGGACAAGCGTGCGACGAGCTTCGACAGCTTCGTCTCAGGCGACCAGCGCGGCGCGGGGCTGGGCCTTGCGCTGGTGAAGCATTTTGTCGACCTGCACGGCGGCACCGTCGGCATGAAGCCGGTCGATGGCGGCGGACTGGAAGTCACCTGCTGGCTACCGGCACAAGCCATGCGCGCCGTGAGTGCACAGCGCGAACTGCTTCTGTCGGAGAATGTTGTTCCGTCCTGAAACGGAATGGCCCGCGCAGCCTAGTGCGTCTCAGTTGCCGTCTTGCTGGCGCGCTCCGGATCCTGGCCGCGCGTTTCCGCAACCATCCGGACCGGAACTTCCGGCGCTGCATCATAGCGGATGATCGCAGGCTTGGAGACCAGCAGGTCTGATCCGTCTTTGTCCGTCACCACAACGGTTTCCATGACCGCCGGGGCCTCTTCGCCTTTCGGCAGGAAGTCAGCTTCCAGACGGCCGCGCAGCTGGCCACCTTCAGCAGCAAGAACGGGCAGGGCAACGCTGGCAGCGGCGAGCGAGACGGCGACATAACGAATGGCGGACATGAGACAACTCCCGGGCAAATCCAAAACTCGCCCCGGGAGATGCATGTTTTGTGCCAAAAACGCCTATTTGGCGAATTTCAACAGGAACCGGTCAGTCTTGCGCCGGACGGCCGGGTCGAACACCTGCACAGTGCCATCATCGTCCGGATTGGCCAGCACGTCGCTTTCATCCACCAGCGTCAGGCCGTGATTTTCAGCCAGCGCGATGATGACAGCCTTGTCGATCCTGTGCGTATCGCCGCCGGTTGTCGGCGGTGAGCCGGCTGGTGCCATGTGGTCCAGCACGACCAGATGGCCGCCCGGCTTCAGCACACGGGCAATCTCGTCGAACGTCATGTCGGGATCTCCGAGGACGCCCTCCGGTTCGTCTTTCGGCGTGTACCAGAGCTCATGCGGGCCGAGGAACCAGGTCACGATATCTGCGTCTGCGTCCGGCACATTGGACAGGTTGTCGAAGGCGCTCTCCACGATCTGAACATTCAGCAGCCGGCCATCGACCCGTTTCGAGACGGAGTCGCCGAGGAAAGCTTTGAAGGATGGCGGGTTCTGCATGTAGACCTTGCCGTCTGGCCCCGCGACCCGGGAGAGCAGCTCCGTATAGAAGCCATCTCCGGCTTCCATCTCCACAACGGTCATGCCGGGCATGATGCCCGCAAAGGCGAGTACTTCGGCGGATTTCCGCACTGGGTACAAGTCGTAATCCTGTTCCGGTCGGTCGTCCTGTCCGAAGACACTTTCATAGTCGAAGCCGCCCGGCGAAACCTTGGGCGCAGGGGCGTCGTCTGCTTCCGGTGCGACCGGGGCGGCCACGGGGGCTTCCGGAGCTGGTTCTGCGGCGGGTGTGGCGCATGCAGTCAGCAGGGCGCCGGCCAGGCTGAGTAGTGCAATCTGTTTCATTTATCAGTCCTCCTCAGGACGGTCCGTTATCGGATCAGGCTTCGGTCAGCATTTTCTCACTCATTTCCCACAGGCGTTCTGCCCGTTCGTCATCACAGGCCCATGGGCGGACATGTTCCCAGCGTTCGCTCGATTCCGTGGCCAGCTGCGCGATATCGCAATCCTCGCAATAGACGCCACCGCGATCGGCCAACTGGGGCGACGTTGCCGCCCAGACGGTTGTGGAGGCGCCTTGTTCGGGTGTCTTGAACCGTTCCAGCACCATGGGTGGAATGGACCCGTCCGGCGCCTTCCAGCCGAGCGCGACCATTTCCTCTTCCGGCAGGTGGCGCTGCAACGGTGTGAAGATGCCGCCCGGATGGACGGAGAAGGCGCGGATGCCGATATCCCGGCCGCGCCGGTCTACGCCGAGGGCAAACAGGGCGTCGGCGGTCTTGGCCTGTCCGTAGGCCTCCCATTTGTCGTAAGCGCGCTCGGTATAGTTCGGATCGTCCCAGATGATGTCCGACCGGGCATGGCCGATCGATGACAGGGCAACGAGACGAGAATTTTCCGTGCGCTGCATGGCCGGGGCGAGGGCGAGGCTCATCGCCATGTGCCCGAGATGGTTGATACCGAACTGGCTTTCCCAGCCGGGGCCGACCCGTTCCAGCGGGCAGGCCATGATGCCGGCATTGTTGATCAGGATGTCGAGGCCCCGTCCGGTCTCGTCATATTCGCGGGTGAATTTCTCGACGCTGGCAAGATCAGCGAGGTCCATGGCAGCGATCTCGATGTCGCCAGCCACATCCGCCAGTGCGGCTTCGGCCGTATCGAGCCGCCGGGCCGGGACGGTGACCCGTGCGCCCGCCGAGGCGAGGGCTCGCACCGTTTCCAGTCCGATGCCGGAATAACCGCCGGTGACAATGGCATTCTTGCCGGACAGGTCGATTCCCTCGATCACTTCGGCGGCGGTGGACTTGTCGTGGAATCCCGATCCGATCGGGGCCTGGTCTTCTGCAGCCATCCGGATATCTCCCTTTTCTCCGACCGTGCGTTGAGCGGCGGATACTGCCCCGCAGGTGTGGAAGCGACAAGTGCGGGTTAAGAAAGCTTAAGCTGGCAAAGCCTTGGTGACGCCCTGATCCGGTCCCTATATCAGAGACGGAACAATGACTTAGGAAGGGCAGACCCCATGATACGCTCCCCTCTGATTGCAGCGGCGCTGACCTGTTGCGCCATCGCCTTGCCGGCCGCGGCCCAGTATGGCCGGGTCGAGAAATCCCAGGCCGAGATCGCGCTCGAAAACGCCAAGGAGACGTTCGCCACACAGCGTGCCGCGCGTCAGGAAGCCAACACGGCCTGTGCCGCGCGGGACTATGATGCCTGTGTGAAGGCGGGCGACTCCTATCGCAAAGGGACCGGCGGTACGCAGGACTACGGCCTGGCCATCAAGGCGTACGAACGGGCCTGCAATGGCGACAATGGGAAGGGATGTTCCTCGCTGGCCTACCTCACCATGCTGGGACGCGGCATGGACGCCAATCCGGTGAAGGCCCGCAGCCTTTACAAGCAGTCCTGTGACCTCGGCGAAGTCAGCGGCTGTGCCGGTTATGGCAACATGCTGTTCACTGGCACGGGCGGAGCCAAGAATGTGCCCGAAGGCACGCGTGTGCTGCAGGAGTCCTGCAACCGTGACTATGAATGGGCGTGCGACCGGTTGGACGAGCTGGGCGCGTACGATCCCGATTCCGTTGCTTATGAACGCCTGAAAGACATGCGCGGCGGCTGAGGCGCTGCGCGGCCTTGTGCTTAGCTGCGGCTGGTTGCCGGGCCGGATGAGAGGAACGAAGCCGGCGGTGACATGGGCGCTGCCGGACGCGTATCCGTGACAGGCGGGACAGTCGGCGCAGCAGGTTGCGAGACTGCGGCGACCGGCTCCTTGATGCCTGCCGGCGCTGGAACTTGTTGAGGCTCAGGTGGGCCCAAACGATCCGGAAGGTCTGCCGCGATCAGCAGGTTTGCCGTCAGCATGGCGCCTTCATCAACGCGGACGGAACGTGCGGCGACATCGCCGCCAACATTTGCGCCCGACCAGATCTCGATCGACTGGTTTGCCAGGACCGTGCCTTCCAGTTCCCCGTGCACGATGATCACCGGCGCTTCGATCCGGCCTTCGACCCGTCCGCCGCGTTCGATGATCAGCATGCTTTCGCAGCGGATGTTGCCTTTGATCAGGCCCGCCACGACCAGCTGTGTGGTGAAGTGAAGATCGCCTTCGAGGCGCGTTCCCTCAAGGATCAGGTTTGCCGGTTCTCCGCCGCGCATTTTATCTGCAGGTGCCATGGAGGTTTGAACCCTTCTCTAGTCTATCAGCGCGTCTATGCATGGATCATGCCCGGATAGCGGAATCTGTTGATTCCATGGGGGGTTTGGTGTCCGCTCGCCAGCGGATCGGGCACTTGCCCCGATTTGGCCCCGCACGGGCCTCAGGTCTGCCGGGGCGGGGGAGTTGGATCGGAATATGCGTATCACGGGCCTGATTGCGACGGTTTTTCTGGCACTGGCGGCCTGTTCCCAGCCGGCCATGCCTGCGCCGGAAGCCACGCCCGATGGGCCATTTGCACCGGGCAATGAAGGCATTGACCTTTCCCATCACAATGGCCGGGTAAACTGGGAGGCGCTCGGCAGTGCGCCCATCGATTTCGTGTACCTGAAGGCCACCGAGGGGCGGGACTGGAAGGATACCCGGTTCCAGGAAAACTGGCTGGAGGCGAGCCAGCGGGGCTGGCATGTCGGCGCCTATCATTTTTACCTGCTTTGCCGGAACGGGGCCGCGCAGGCGGCGAATTTCATCCAGTCAGTGGAAGTACGTGACGGCACACTGCCGCCGGCCGTGGACCTTGAATACGCACACAATTGTACGCCGGACGGCCCGAAGGAGGCCGTACTGGCCGAGATCGAGGATTTCCTGAATGCGCTGGAGGCGGAATATGGCGTCCCGCCTGTGCTCTACACGACGCCCGAATTTCACCGCGATTGGCTGGAAGGCCGCTTTCCCGCGAACCCGGTCTGGATGCGCAGCCTGTCCGGCCCGCCGGAGGGCGAAGTGCTCATCTGGCAATATTCGATGAAAGGCCGCGTGCCGGGGGTCGAGGGGTTTGTCGATCTCAACCGTATTCCGGCAGGCGATTAGAGCTCCAGGTCCCGCGCGAGCCGTGTGAGGCCTTCTTCCGGCGTGATCCGGGGCTGCAGCGTAGCCGGGATTTCGGCCGGGTCCACAGCCGCCTTGTCGAGATCGACCCGGGCGAGCTGCGCCGGGCTGAGCGGCAGCTTCAGGCCGAGACCGGACAGGAGAGAGACCAGCGCACGTATGGGGCCGAGCGGGACGGGAATATCGATCCCGGCATGGCCCGATGCCTGGCGCGCGGTCGTGATCAGGTCCCGGTGCGGCAGGGTTTGCGGGCCGCCAACAGCAAGAAGACCGGCTGCCTTCCATTCATTCGACACCAGCGCTGCCGCCAGCCGGGAAAGGTCTTCGACATGGATCGGTTGCTGGCTGGCTTTGCCTGACCCGAGACGCGGAAACACAGGCAGGCGGGCCAGCAGTTTCAGCAGGCGCGACAGGTTCCCATCGCCCGGATAGCCATAGATCATGGTTGGCCGCAGGATCGCCCAGCCGGGCGCGCCGTCCTGCACATCGGTCTCTGCCGCACGCAGCCGGTCATAAACCGGATCAGCCCCGACGATGGCGACATTGTTGGATGAGAAGACAACGCCCCGCTCCACGCCGCCCTCGCAGAAGGCCCGCGCCGCCGGAGCAGAGATTGACAGGATCGGGGTCAGCACCGCACCGCGGACTTCCGGGGCAAGCGCGCGGACGGCGGCAAGGTCTGACAGGTCGAGTGGGGCGAGTTCGATACCGGCGACATGCAGCCGGGCGTCAAGCTCTGCATCGGGATGGCGCCGTGTCGCGACGACCTTCAGCCCGCGGGCAGCAAGGTCCAGCGCGATCAATGCCCCCAGCGGGCGGTTCGCTCCGGCGACGAGAAAGGGGCCAGTTGAGGTCACGCCTCCGCTCTATCAGCGTTCGAGCGGAGGCGCGAGAGTGAGTTAGTTGCGGGACTTGTCGACCAGGCGGTCGTTCTGGGCCCAGTGCATCATGCCGCGCAGTTTTTCGCCGACTTCTTCGATCGGGTGGCTGTTCATGCGCTGGCGCATGGCGTTGAAGCCCGGCGCGCCGGCCTGGTTTTCCAGCACCCAGTTGCGCGCGAACGTGCCGTTCTGGATGTCTTCCAGGACCTTTTTCATGTTCGCCTTGGCATCCGAGTTCACGACGCGGGGGCCGGAAACGTATTCGCCATACTCGGCTGTATTGGAGATCGAGTAGTTCATGTTGGCGATGCCGCCTTCATAGATCAGGTCGACAATCAGCTTGGTCTCGTGAAGGCACTCGAAATAGGCCATTTCCGGCGCGTATCCGGCTTCGACCAGCGTTTCGTAGCCAGCCTTGATCAGCTCGACGATCCCGCCGCAAAGCACGGCCTGTTCGCCGAAGAGGTCGGTTTCGGTCTCTTCACGGAAGCTCGTCTCAATGACGCCGGCGCGGGTGTTGCCGATGGCTTTCGAATAGGAGAGGGCGACAGCCTGGGCTGTGCCCGTGGCGTCCTGGTGGATGGCAATCAGGCCCGGCAGGCCGAAGCCCATCTGGTATTGTGCGCGCAGCGTGTGGCCGGGGCCTTTCGGGGCCGACAGGGACACGTCAACATCGGCGCGCGGGCGGATCAGGTTGTAGTGCACGTTGAAGCCGTGGCCGAACATGATGTGCTGGCCGGCACGCAGGTGCGGCTCGATCTCGTTGGCGTAAAGCACAGCCTGCTTTTCGTCCGGCACGAGGATCATGAGCACGTCTGCCCACTGGGCGGCTTCTGCCGGGGTGACGACTTCAAGGCCTTCGGCCTCTGCCTTCTTGCGGCTGGCGGACCCTTCCTGAAGGGCGACCTTGACCTGCTTCACACCGCTGTCGCGCATGTTCAGCACGTGGGCGTGGCCCTGGCTGCCATAGCCGACAACGGCCACTTTCTTGCTCTGGATGAGGGCGAGGTCTGCGTCCTGCTCGTAATAAACTTTCATGGGCTTCCGTTCGGCTCCGTCGGGGGTTGTTCTGGATAGGGGTTAGGCGGTCAGGGGGCGTTGCAGTCCCAGCCGTCGCTGACATTGGCGACGCCAATGATCAATTCGTTGAGTTTCGCCACATCGTCGCTCTGGCGGATGTGGCGGGAGAAATCGCGTGTCCCGTTCGCGGTCTGCACGCGGCTGACCACGTCGTGGGAGTCGAGCAAGAGAACAGACCGGTGCGATCCGTCCGGATTGACCACGACTTCCATCCGCTCGGCATAGCCGGGCAGGTCGGGCGAGGCGGCCTTCAGCAGGCCAAGGGAAACCTCGGATGCGGCCTCATCCGGCATCAGCGTGTGCAGGTGGCAGACCGGCACATTGTCGGGATCGTCCATGTCCGCCGGGACGGAGCGGGCGTCGAGGATCATCGCGCCCTGCACGTCACTGACGGCATATACGTAGACCGCCCCGCTCAGCGAAACCGCGAGGTCAACGACCTGCACCAGCGGATTACTGACCGGTCCGAAAATCGCGTTCGCCCGGCTCTGGAAGATGGCGGCGCGGTCGACATCGCATGTCAGCTGCGCCTCGCCGGCCTCATCGGCCACAGCGAGGGCGACGCCCGCGATGCGCGGCTGGCAGCTGTCCGGCACCGGCACTTCGGCGAGGGCAGGCGCCGTAAAACAGGCCGCCAGGAAAGGGAGGGCGAAGAGACGTCTCATCCCTTCTCCTTACCACGCTTGATGGAGAGAACGCCCGTACGGCTCACCTCGACGAGGCCGAGCGGCGTCATCAGGTCCACGAACTGGCTGATTTTATCCGACGCGCCGGTGATCTCGAAAATGAAGCTCTCATTCGTCGTATCGATCACATTCGCCCGGAAAATCTGGGCAATACGCAGTGCTTCGACGCGCTTTTCGCCGGTGCCGGCCACTTTCACGAGGGCCAGTTCGCGCTCGATCCCGCGCTTCGACTTGGTGATGTCCACGACTTCGCCGACCGGCACGAGACGCATCAGATGCGCTTCGATCTGTTCCAGGATATGCGGCGTGCCCTGGGTGACGATGGTGATGCGCGACTGGTGGCTGGAGGAATCCACCTCCGCGACCGTCAGGCTGTCGATATTGTAGCCACGGCCGGAGAACAGGCCGACGACACGGGCCAGCACGCCCGGCTCGTTGTCCACCAGCACGGCCAGCGTGCGGCGCTCGACGGCTTCGTCCTCGTGATTGAGGAAGTAAGCGGATTTCGGCCCGTTTGGGGCGGGCGTTCCGGATCCGTCGCTCATTGTACAGTCTCCGGCTGTTCTGGGTGGCGGTTTGAGTTGTCGATGGAGACCCCGGGACGCCGAGTCAAGAGCAGCTGCCTGAGGGACTGAGCGCGTTCGATCGCCTGCTTCTGGTGGGTGCGGGTCTGTCCGTCATACCGTCCGACGACCTGGTTCAACCGGCGCGGGTCGAGATGGGCCTGCAGTTCCGAGACAACGAGGCGGCGGCAGTCGTCAATGAAGTCGGCGCTGTTGTCGCCCGTCGGACCGCCATCGCGGGTGAGAGCTGAAATTTCACAATGAACCCAGACGATTGCGTCCAGGATTGGCGGACGGGAGCCCCGATAGGCGCCATCCTTTTCCGTGCCCTTTTTTTGCTCGTCCAGATTGGGGAAGAACATGCGGCCCCGGTCGATCAGTGCGGTCAGGTTCACCAGCGTTGCCGCTTTGGCCGACTGGAAGGAGCCTTCATTGCCGTGCAGGTGGCGGGTGCGGGCGAGCATGGCCGCCCGTGCCATCGTGTCGATGGCGGCGCTGCCCCAGTCCAGGCTGGAACTGTCGATCGTCTGGCGGAGCTGCTCGGTGCGCAACTGGCGCTGCTTGCGGGTTTCGGCGCGGCTGGCGAGGGCACTGATCACGGCGGCAATGGCGGACAGTACCGTAACCACCGTCCCGACATTGTCGGTCAGCATCTGCCAGATATTGTCTGTGGCCATCACCATCCCCTGAAGCGTCGCCGGTTCCCGGTCTCTCAGAAGTCAGACCAGCTTGCGCCCGGTCTCACCAATCTCGTTACCAGTTATCTGCCCGAGGATCATCTCGTTATGTGCAGAGCCCGACGGGATCATCGGAAGGCAGTTGCCGTCCTTCTCGATCATGCAGTCGAACAGGACCGGGCCCGGATGCTCGATCATTTCCATGATCTTGTCGTCCAGCTGGGCAGGGTCCTCGCAGCGGATGCCATGGGCGCCCATGGCTTCAGCCAGTTTCACGAAGTCCGGAAGGCTTTCCGAGTAGGAGTGCGAATAGCGTTCGCCATGCAGCAATTCCTGCCACTGGCGCACCATGCCCATCCATTCATTGTTGAGGATGAACACTTTCACCGGCAGGCAGAACTGAACCGCCGTGGAGAGTTCCTGCATCATCATCTGGATCGAGGCTTCGCCCGCAATGTCGATGACGAGGGCTTCCGGATGGGCGCACTGCACGCCGACAGCTGCCGGCAGGCCATAACCCATCGTGCCGAGGCCGCCGGATGTCATCCAGTGGTTCGGCTCGTCGAAATGGAAGAACTGCGCCGCCCACATCTGGTGCTGGCCGACCTCGGTCGTGATGAAGGTCTCGCGCTCGCGGGTGAGGGCATAGAGGCGCTCGATCGCGTATTGCGGCTTGATGATCTTGTCCGACGGCTCATAGGCGAAGCAGTCGCGGGCGCGCCAGGCGTCGATCTCGGCCTTCCAGGGTTTCAGGTCCGGTTTCTTGCCCTTGCGGTGCTTCACGGCCGCGATCAGCGCTTCCAGTGCTGCGGCGCAGTCGGCAACGATCGGCACGTCGACCCGGACGATCTTGTTGATCGAGGAAGGGTCGATATCGATGTGGACCTTCTTGGAATTCGGCGAAAAGGCGTCGATCCGGCCGGTCACGCGGTCGTCGAAGCGGGCGCCGACGCAGATCATCAGGTCGCAATCGTGCATCGCATTGTTGGCTTCGTAGCTGCCATGCATGCCCACCATGCCCAGCCAGTCCTTGTGGGAGGCCGGGAAGGCGCCGAGGCCCATCAGGGTGGAGGTGACCGGAATGCCCGTCTCGGCCTGCAGCTTGCGCAGCGCTACGGAGGCTTTCGGGCCGGAATTGATGACGCCGCCGCCGGTGTAGAAAACGGGCCGGCGGGCCATGGCGATCAGCTCGGCGACAGCCTCGATGGCTTCCGGCTGCGGTTCGGTGCGCGGGGCATAGGTCGGCTTGTGGACGCCGTCCTTGCCGGAATAGGTGCCGGTGGCGAACTGGACGTCCTTCGGGATGTCGATGACGACCGGGCCGGGGCGGCCGGACGTTGCGATGTGGAAGGCCTCATGGATGGTACGGGCCAGCTGGTCGACATCGGTGACGAGGTAATTGTGCTTGGCGCAGCTGCGCGTGATGCCGGTCGTGTCGGCTTCCTGGAAGGCGTCCGTGCCGATCAGGTGTGTCGGCACCTGGCCGGAGATGACGACCATCGGGATCGAATCCATCATCGCATCGGTGATCGGGGTGACCATGTTGGTCGCGCCGGGGCCGGAGGTGACCAGCGCCACGCCGCACTTGCCGGTGGAGCGGGCATAGCCTTCGGCGGCATGGCCCGCGCCCTGTTCATGGCGCACCAGGATGTGGCGGATGTCGTCGGCGGCGAACAACGCGTCATAGATCGGCAGGACGGCGCCGCCCGGATACCCAAACATGACCTCTACGCCCTGTTCCCGGAGGGCCGTGATTACGATCTCGGCGCCGGTCATCAGGCGGGTTTCGGTCTTCTGTTTGGTTTTGACGGTCATGACTTGGCTCTGGCGTCTGAGGTTAGAAAGGAAGGTTTTGTCCGGGATGTTTTCTGAAAAGAAAAAGGGCCCCCTTCGGAGACCCTTTTGTGCGCACACCCGCAACCGGTTCTGGCGAACTCCGGCTACGGGTGTCTAAGTACGAGTACCTCTGACATGCGCACGTGCGTTTCCTCCAACGACGGGGGCTAGGAATAATCTGCCTCCATCTCCCTGTCAATCTCCCTGTAGAGGGCAAGAATCACCCGCATGCGATCGCTCATTTCGGTGCCGGGAATTCTCGGCCAGAACGGGAACTGCCTGCCAATCCACGTGAATTGCCTCTTTGCATAGCGCCGCGTGTCGCGCTTGGCGTTCTCGGCGGCGAATTCGGCGCTGATTTCGCCGCGGGCAAAGGCGGCCAGCCACGGCATGCCATGGGCCTTCATCGCTGGCAGTTCGGGGTCGAGCCCCCGTTCGATCAGGGCCCGGGCCTCCGCCATGGCGCCCTGCATCAGCATGCCTTCGAAGCGCCGGTCGATCTTGGCATACAGCTTGGCGCGCGGCGGAGTGAGGGCGAAGCCCATCCATTCCCGGTCCAGTAGGACAGGGGGCTGGCGCTCATTGTGGAAGTCGGTGATCGGACGCCCGGTTGCGAGCCAGATCTCATAGGCCCGGGCGAGGCGCTGCCTGTCGCCGGTGCCGAGGCGTTCGGCGGTTTCCGGGTCGTGCGGCGCAAGCCGGGCGCGCAGCCCCTCGGCACCCTCGGCCTCGGCGATGTCGCGCACTTCGGCGCGGACCTCTTCCGGCACGGGCGGGATGGCCGACAGGCCCTGTGTCAGCGCCAGCAGGTAAAGCCCGGTGCCGCCGACGATCACGGCGCGTTTGTTCTTCTTCTGGAGTACGCGGATCTTGGCGCGAGCCTCCTCCAGCCACTGGCCGGTGGAATAGCGCTCGGCCGCGTTGACGTGGCCGAACAGGTGATGCGGCACGCCCTGCATCTCTTCCTCGTCCGGGCGGGCAGAGATGACTTTCAGGTCCCGGTAAACCTGCATGGAATCGGCATTGATCACCTCCCCGTCGAGCCGCCGGGCGACTTCGATGGCGAGGGCGGTCTTGCCGCTGGCCGTAGGGCCGTGGATCAGGATGGCCGGGTGCATGCCAATAGAGGTAAGGGGTTGTCATCCAAGAGGAAACCCATGATGACGCGGGAAAACCCGGGAATACTGTCATGAGCCTCAGGATTGTCGCCGTCGCCGCCATGGATGCCGCGAAACTGGAAGCGGAAGTCTCGCCAGAACTCGGCCGGGTCGCGCCGTCGCGTTCGCTTGGCAGTGTGGACGGGCTCGTCGCGCTGGAATGGCAGGTGCCGGGCACAGAGGACGAAGCCGCGCGCCTGCGGGCCCGGCTTGCGGAGAAGGGGCACCCCGTCGACACCGCTGTGCTGCCCGCCTCAAGCGGCCGCAAGCGCCTCCTGATCTCGGACATGGATTCCACCATCATCGGGCAGGAATGCCTCGATGAGCTGGCAGATTTCGCGGGCCTGAAAGCCGAGGTTTCCGCCATCACCGAACGCGCCATGCGCGGCGAACTGGACTTTGAAGGCGCGCTCACCACCCGTGTGGCGATGCTGAAAGGCCTCGGCCTCGATGCGCTCGATCACGCTTATTCAGAGCGGATCACGCTGAATCCCGGCGCGAAAACCCTGGTCGAGACGATGAAGGCAGACGGGGCTGAAACTGTCCTGGTTTCAGGCGGTTTCACCTATTTCACCTCCCGCGTCGCTGCGGCTGCCGGCTTCCACACACATCGCGGCAACACGCTGATCGATGATGGCACGGCGTTGACCGGAGAGGTCGGCCGGCCAATTCTGGGCCGCGAAGCAAAACTCGCCGCGCTGGACGAGTTTGCTGCATCCGGCGGCATTCGCCGGGAAGACGTGATCGCGATGGGCGACGGGGCGAATGATCTTGCCATGATCAAGGCGTCCGGCCTCGGCGTCGCCTATCACGCCAAGCCTGTCGTGGCCGCCGAAGCGCATGCCGCGATCGAGCACACAGACCTTCGCGCCGCGCTCTTCTTCCAGGGCTATGAGGCGAAGGAATTCGTCAGCTGAGGTGTTGGATAAGCGGTCCTTCAGACCGTGAACAACACCGTGAATACACCATGTATGGACCATGTATGGTGCGGCCCTGACGTCCAATTTCGGTTCCGGCCGGTATTTATTTGTAACGTCATTACATTACGTGTATGGTCTCCGGAAAATAGAACAGAGGGAGGCCAATATGAGAGGCAGACACCAGACCCGGGCAGGGACAGTGGAGGTGTCACTGACGCCGATGCTGGACGTGGTGTTCATCCTGCTCATTTTCTTCATGGTCACATCGACCTTCACGCAGGAGCAGGCGATCAGGCTGGAGCCGCCCGCCACCGGCACGGGCGCCAGCTCTGGCAAGGCCATGCTGATCCGGATCAGCGAGGATGCCGTAGTCCGCGTCGATGGCCGGACGACCGATATCGGTGCCGTCCTCGCGGCCATAGAACGCAAGAAGGCAGAAACGCCGGACATCCAGATCGCCATCGAAGTTGAGCCAAAGGCAAAATCCGGCCTGGTCACCCTGATCCGCGACGCCGCCTATGATGCGGGGTACACAGAAGGGGTCAGTATCGGAATGGCGCAGTCCGCCGAGGCGATCTGAACCTACTTCGCGAGATCGACGCTGAGGAACTGGTCGAACCAGCCGGCTTCGCCGCGGCGTTTGACGCGGACCAGCAGCGGCTCTGCCGGGGTGGCGCGGGCGGCTTTCACTTTTTCCAGCGTATCGGTGACCGTCGAGACGCGCTCGAAATTGATTTCGATGATCACATCGCCGCGTACCAGTTTGCCATAGGCCGGGCCGCGGGCCGAGACGGAGGTGACGACGACGCCTTCGACGTCTTTCGGCACGCCATAGCGGCGGCGGATATCGTCATCCAGGCTGGAGAGGTCGGCGCCGAGATCGTTGGCGCTGGCGGGCAGGTCCGGCAGCTGGGCGGCGTCTTCATCGGCCTGTTCCTGGAGCTCGCCCATGGTGACGGTGAACGTGCGCGCGCGGCCGTCGCGCACGAGGCGCACAGGCACATCCTTGCCGATCGGTGTGTCGGCGATGACGCGGGTCAGTTCCCGCACGCTGGAGACCGGCTGGCCGTCGAAGGTCAGGATCAGGTCGCCAACTTCCAGTTTCGCCTTGTCGGCCGGGCCGTCATCGGTGATGCGGGTGACGATGACGCCGCCCTTGCCGCTGGCGCGGTAGGCGCGGACAAGGGATTCATCCGCATCCTGAACATTGACGCCCAGCCAGGAGCGGCGGATGCGGCCGGACTTGATCAGTTCGCCAGTGATCCGGTCAACGAGGTTCGACGGCACTGAAAAGCCGATGCCGACGGAGCCGCCGGTCGGCGAGATGATGGCCGTGTTCACGCCGACGACTTCACCGCCGAGATTGAACAGCGGGCCACCGGAATTGCCGCGGTTGATGGCCGCGTCGGTCTGGATGAAATCATCGGAGCGGCCTGCGTTCAGGTCTCTGTTGCGGGCCGAGATGATGCCGGCGGACACAGAGCCGCCAAAGCCGAACGGGTTGCCGATGGCGATCACCCAGTCGCCCACTTCTGCCGCGTCGCTGTCGGCGAAGCTGACAAAGGGCAGGGGCGTGTCGGACTTTACCTTCAGCACGGCGAGGTCCGTATCCTGGTCGCGCCCGACCAGTTCGGCATCCAGCACGCGGCCATTGGCGAAATTCACTTCGATCTCGTCAGCGCCTTCGATGACGTGATTGTTGGTGACGACATAGCCGTCGGCGCTGATCACGAAGCCGGACCCGAGCGAGCCCTCGCGGCGGAAACCGTCATCATCGCGGCCGAAGAAATCGTTGAACCGCTCCATCGGAGACCCTTCCGGGAAGGTCGGCATGCCTTCCGGGGCAACCGTTTTGGACGTGGAAATGTTCACCACGGCCGGCATCAGCCGCTTCGACAGGTCGCGGAAACTTGCCGGGCGGTCTTTCTGGTCGAGGCCCTCGACCGGTCGGGACAGGCTCTGCTGCGCTGCGGCAGGGGCAGCGACCGGAACAGAGACGAGAAGGGCAAGGGCGGCAAGAGCCGGGAATCGCATGTGACTACGGCTTCCTCTGCGGGCGGATCATGGAAGTGATTTTACCGCAGACTATGGCGCTTTGCGGGCAAGGTGCAACAGATTCAGCCCAAGTGAACTGCAAGCCATATCAGCACGATGCCGACCGCGCCGCCGCCCAGGCCTGCCATGGTCAGCTCACGTGTGCTCATCTGCGTCACAAGGACGGCGAGGCGGCGCATGAAGTCGGGGGCGACCGCATAGGCCGCCCCTTCCAGCAGAAACCACATGCCGATACCCGCCAGCAGGATCAGTGGCAGAGACATCGCTGAAAGCTCCCCAAGCTTACTTCGAGTTCTTGCGCGCGGCGGCGATGAACTCGTCGCACAGGCCAAGACTGTCCGGGGCAACCACGATCTGCGTATTGCCCTTCTTCAGCGACTGTTCGCAGGCGATCAGGGCGCGCTGGAAGCGGAAGAATTCCGGATCGCGGCCATAGGCGCTGGCATAGATCTCGTTCCGCTTGGCGTCGCCTTCACCGCGGATCTCTTCTGACCGCTGGTTTGCCTCGGCGAGGATGACCGTCTTGTCGCGATCAGCCTTGGCACGAACCGCCTGGGCCTGCTTGTCGCCATTGGCGCGGATCAGCTCGGCTTCCTGGTTCCGGGCCGCTTCCATGCGGCGGAAGACGCGTTCGGAGACGTCAGCCGGCAGGTCGGCCCGACGGATACGCACATCGATGATGTCGATGCCGCGCCCGGCGATGGAGTCCGACAGGTTTTCGCGGATCTCGTCCATCAGCGTAGCCCGCTGGCCGGAAATGATCTCTTCCGGCAGCTTGTTGGCCAGCGCGTTACGGATGGCCGTGTTCGTGAACTGCGACAGCTGGTTCTCGGCCACGCGCTGCGTCTGCAGGCGCTGGTAGAAGGCGAGGGGATCAGAGATCTGGTAGCGCACGAACGCGTCCACGATCAGCTGTTCCTGGTTTGAGGCCAGCACTTCGATGTTCGGAATGTCGAGGCCGATATTGCGGCGGTCGTATTTGATGACGTTCTGGATGAACGGCATTTTCGCTTTCAGGCCGGCCTGGTTCTGCCCGGGGGCGTTATAGGCGGCCTGTGCCTTACCGACCTGCAGGACGAGCGCCTGTTCGGTCTGGTTGACGATGAAAAAGCTGTTCATGCCGACAATCAGCGCCGCGGCGGCGATGACGAGGGCGAAGATACCAAGTCCACGCATGATGATCGCTCCTATTGGCTGCTGCGGTTGGGGTTGACCGGCAGGTAAGGCACTGCGCCGGAGTCGGAGTCGAGGATCACCTTGTCGGCATTGCCGAGGACCCGCTCCATCGTCTCGAGATACATCCGCTCGCGGGTCACCTGCGGTGCCTTGCGGTATTCGTCGAGGATGGAGGTAAAGCGTGCGGCTTCACCGGTTGAGTTGGCGATCACCTGCTCGCGATAGGCTTCGGCGTTCTGCAGCACCTGCTGGGCCTGGCCTTCAGCACGCGGGATGATGTCGTTGGCGTACTTGTTGGCTTCCTGGATGGCCTTTTCAGCGTCCTGGCCGGCATTGACCACGTCGATGAAGGCCTGGCGCACCTGCGCAGGGGCGGCCGCTTCCTGGATCTCGACGTTCTGCACCTGGATACCGGCGCGATAGTCGTTCATCAGGGCCTGGAGCTGGGTCTTCACCTGTTCGGAGATCGTAGTCCGGCCCGTGGTGATGACATCGTCGAGTTTCGACTTGCCAACCACTTCGCGCATCACGCTCTCGGCGGAGGCTTTCAGCAGCTCGCTGCCGCCATCCACGTTGAGGATGAAGTTTTCCGGATTGGCCGGATCGTAGAACCAGAAGACGCGGAAGCGGACATCGACGATGTTCTCGTCGCCGGTCAGCATCAGGGCTTCGTTGGAGTTGTTGCCGATCTGGGTTTCCTGCTGCTTCTCGGACGGCATGACGACATGCGTCTCGATCGGGGCAGGCAGGTGGAAGTGCAGGCCGGGCGTGAAATTAGTCTGCCACTGGCCGAAACGGAACACAGCGGCGCGCGAGCCTTCGTCGACCACGACGACACCCGTCATCAGCCAAGCTACGAGCGCGATGCCGGCGAGAACAAGGATGCCGAGCGGGCCGAAATTCGGGCCGGACCCGCCGCCACGGCGCCGGCCACCGCCGCCGCCATTGCCGCGATTGCGGAAACGTTCCTGCATCCGGCGCATCTGATCCTCGAGGTCACCGCCTCCGCTGCCGCCGGATGGGCGTTTCCAGGGAGAGTTGCCATCGTCCCCCCCTTTGTCGCCGCCACCGCCGCCCCACGGGCCGCTACCTTTTGTTTTATCATCCCAGGGCATGGCCCCTCCTGTTGCGCGTGTTCGCTTCCATATAGGTGCTTTGCTAATAGATGCATGCCCTTTTCGGGGCATCAAGGGATAGAGGGTCGCGGTCATGTTCGGTTCTAAGGGGAAAACCCGGCAAAAACAGGCGGATGCTGTCATGAAAGCGCTTGGCAGCCCGGCCTGGCTGGAGTCAGTCAGCGTGGACGAGAACGGTCGGGCCGTGCTGGTGATCGAGGCCGATCCGGCCGATACGGCGGCCGCAGAGGCCCTGCGGATGGAAGCCGAAGGCAAGGCAGGCCTCGTTCCGGGCATCGAAAAGGTCACCACGGTGCTGACAGCCGTGCGTCATAATCACAGCCACAACCCTGCGCCGGTGGCACCGAAAGGCCAGCCAAAAGGAAGGACCGAGCTGCTGAATCTCACCCCATCGCCGCGCCGGGTGCAGAAAGGCGCCCGCCTGTCGGATGAGGCAATGCAGCAGGGCGCGCCCCAGCGCCAGCAGGGGAGCGTCGCGAAAATCCCCGGCATCTCCCGCATCCTCGTCGTCGCCAGCGCCAAGGGCGGGGTGGGCAAGTCGACCGTTGCGGTGAACCTCGCCGCCGCCCTCGCCAAGACCGGCATGAAGGTCGGCCTGCTGGACGCAGACATCTATGGCCCCTCCATCCCCACCATGCTGGGCACGCAGGGGGCTGAGCCGAAGGGCTCGAAGAACAAGAAGCTGATCCCGGTCGAGGCGCACGGGATGAAGACGCTCTCCATCGGCTATCTGTCAGACCCGGATGCGCCGATGATCTGGCGCGGGCCGATCGTCATGTCGGCGATCACGCAGATGCTGAACGATGCCGAATGGGGCACGCCGGAAGACCCGCTGGACGTGCTGGTGATCGACACGCCGCCGGGCACGGGCGACGCGCAGCTGACCATCGCACAGAAAGTACCGGTGACCGCCGCGCTGATCGTGACAACGCCGCAGGAAGTCGCCCTTGCAGACGTGCGCCGCGGCGCGGCCATGTTCACCAAGACCGCCGTGCCCGTGATCGGCCTGGTCGAAACGATGAGCTATTTCCAGGACCCGGCGGGCCAGAAGCATTACCTGATGGGCCATGGCGGCGGCAAACGCATGGCCGATGCGCTGGGGCTGCCCCTGCTGGCGGAAGTGCCGATGCTGCAGGCCATCCGCGAGGGCGGCGATGCAGGCGTGCCCGCGGCCATCGGCGACGAGGAAACGGCCAAAGCCTTCCATGAGCTGGCCCGCAAGGTCGCCATCGGCCTCGACAAGCTTGAAACCAAGGCGCCGCCGGAAATCGTGTTCGAGGATTAGTTCTCGCCGCCGAAATGCTCTGCGGCCAGCGTCGCTGCGAGGCCGATCATGTTTTCATAGCCGGCCGTATTGTTGTTCAGGATGACGATCACGCCGTTTTCTTCCGGCACCAGCATGATCAGGCTGAGATACCCGATCAGGCGGCCATTATAATAGGTGACGCCAACGCTCTGGTCGTCCGTGACGGGGAGGTCCGCCACGCTCCAGGCCATGGGCGTGTCGGCGTTGAAGGCTTCTGCGGCGGCAGCGTCTGAATAGATCTCGCCATCGATGACGGCGTGTCCCCAGGCGTTCAGGTCATCCGCGGTCGAGACCATGGAGGCCGTGCCGCGGAACAGGACCGGGTTCACGACGGGGATGGCTTCGTAAGTGCGGTCATCATTCTTCAGGTAGTTTACGGCGAGGCCGTCTGTGTCCCGGTAGAGCTGGCCGGTCGCAGTCATACCAAGCGGGCCCAGGATTTGCGTCTGCAGACAGGTCTCGTAATCCATGCCGGAATAGCGGTCGATAATGAGCGCCAGAAGATAGTAATTTACGTTCGAATACAGATAATCGCTGCCGGGGGCGAATTTCAGGTCCAGCCCTTCAAGCGCCTCCATAAAGGACGCATCCGTGAAGGCGCGCTTCACATCATTGTCGAACCAGCCGGGGATATCGATGTAATGCGGAATGCCTGACCGGTTCTGCAGCAGCTGGCGCAGCGTAACCTCGCCCGCATACGGCACATCGAATTCGGGCAGAAGTTCAGCCAGCGTCTGGTCCAGCCCGAGCTTTCCCTCATCCACCAGCTTCAGCACCAGCGCCGCCGTGAAGCTCTTGGTCATGGAGGCGATTGGGAAACGGGTTTCGGGCGTGACGTCCACAGCGTCCGCTATCGGGGACGCATTCACGGCTTCGCGCAGAAGGATGTCGTCCCCCTTGCTGACAAGCAGCGTGCCGGAGAAGGCCAACTCGTCGAGCAGGGTGGAAAGCGCGTCCGTATTTGCTGCTTCGGCGCTATGCGTCGCGGCAGGCGTGTCAGGGGTTGGGCGTTCGGCAGTGCAGCCGCACGCCAGCAGGGCTGCGGCAAGCGCCGCGATCAGGCTTTGTTTCATGACGGCCGCAGGTAAGGAGCGTTGACAACCTAGTCCAGCCGCTTGCGCTCAATTTTGCTTGATCCGGCCGGCAGGACGAAGGCCATGCCGTCTTCGCCCATGACGATGGGGCCGTCGAAGGCTTTCTTCGTGCCTTTCAGGAAGGCAGGGTAAAGAATGCGGCTCGGCTGGGCGGGCACGATATGGGTGAAGACCAGAAGACCGGCGCCGGCTTCGCTTGCCACTTCCGCCGCCTGCACGGGGCTGGTGTGATAGTCCGGAATGTCGTGCATGATCTTTTCGAGCCGTTTGGCACCGAGCGTGTCCAACCGGCCGGCGATCGCGCCCACCATCTCGTCATTCAGGGCCTCGTGGACCAGGACATCTGTGGTGCGGGCGAGATCGATCAGGGCCTGGTCTTTCTTCGTGTCGCCCGAAATCGTGACCGAACGGCCCTTGTAGTCAAACCGGTAGGCGACCGCCGGATGCACCGGGCTGTGGTCCACCGGCACGGCGGTGATGGTGAGGCCGTCCCGCTCATAGACGCGCACCGCGCCGCCATCGGTGGCGAAAGGAAAGGCCTCCGCGCCCGCACCGGAGGGCGGCACGACATCCGCGCCGTGATGGGCGATCCGGTAGATCGCATCCTGTGCGTAGGCCTCGTTGAAGCCGGCTGCGACACGTTCCACGCCTTCCGGACCGTAGAGGGCAAGCGGCGTGTCGGCCCCGCCGGCGGCCCAGTGCTGCAGCATCACTTCGCCAAGGCCGTCGATATGGTCGGAATGGAAATGCGTCAGGAAGGCTGCTTCCACCCGGCCCCAGGGCAGGGCAAGCTCGCCGAACCTCCGGCCGGACCCCGCGCCCGCATCGACGATGAAGACGCGGTTGCCCGCTGTGACGACCGTCATCGGACCGGCCCGCTTCGCATCCGGCAGGGGGGAGCCGGTGCCGACCAGAACGACCATCAGGCCGTCAGGCACACCAGAAAGTGCGCTCCTGCCGACATTCTTCTTCAGCGCGGAACTGAAGACCGCCTCTCCGATCTGCACACTGAAGACTGTGCGGGCAACGGCCCCGGCCACAAGCAACAGCGCCAGGATAACAAGAACCGGCTTCAGAAATCGCATTGTTGTCCCCCTGCCTGATGGATCAGGCGTTGAAGTTGAGCTTCAGGCCGGGTTCCGGCCAGCGGCACTTGATCAGGTTTCCGGTTCCCGACAGCGTGATGTAGGCATCGCGCATGTCGTCCCCGCCGAAGGCGATATTGGTGACGAGGATGTCCGGAAAGGCGATATGGCTGAACTCGCCCTCGGGCGTGATCGTCGTGATGCCGCCGTTCAGGATGGTTGCCACACAGACATTTCCCGCAGCGGTCATGCCGAGGCTGTCGAAATATTGCAGACCCGGCATGGTCGCCACGACCCGCCCGCCATTGAAAGGCGTGGCCGGCTTGATGACGCCGGGGCTCTCCAGGTCGAACGCCCACATGCGGCCGGTCATCGTATCTGCCATGAAGACCGTCTTCTCGTCGGGCGAAAGGCCGACGCCATTCGGGCTGGAATAGTGGTAGTCCAGTTCCTTTGCGGCGCTTGCGCCATTGGCGAGGAAGTACAGACCGCCGAAATCGCGGTGGCGGTCATAGGTCTTGCCGTGGTCGGTGAAATACATGTTGCCGTCTTTGTCGAAGACGAGGTCGTTCGGACCTTTCAACGGTTTGCCGTCGACTTCTTCGATCACGCGCTCGACCTTGCCGGTAGACAGGTCCACGCGCTCGATGCGGCCGCCATCATAGTCCGGTGGGCAGTTGCCGGGGATCAGCATGCCGTCCTGCTCGTGATAGATGAAGCCGCCATTGTTGCAGACCCAGAGTGCGCCGTCCGGTCCGATGGCCAGGCCGTTGGGGCCGCCGCCGGGCGTCGCGATCACTTCGGTCTTGCCGCCGTCCCAGCAGCGCGTGATGCACTTCTTCTCGATCTCCACCACGATGATGGAGCCGTCAGCCATGACGACGGGGCCTTCCGGAAAGCGCAGGCCGCTGGCGATTGTTTCAAATTCCATGTTTTTCCTCCCATAGATGGAGGTCACCCTAGGCGCGACCGGGCGAAACTGCAATCTGGCAGTTAGGGTGTCAATACTTTTTGCGTGCGGCCCTGTCAGGCGCGCGGCGCGGTGGCTACCTGACGATCCATCCGGACAATGGAGAAGGCGTGATCGTTCCCATTCCCGGCCGGATAGGTGGCAAGCGTTTCGCTGGACCAATCCTTCGCGTGCAGCTCCGGGAAATGGACATCGCCGTCGGGGCTGGCGTCGACTTCGGTCATGAAGATGCGGTCCACATAGGGCAGGGCGAGATCATAGATCGTAGCGCCGCCGATGACGAAGACGCAGCCGGCGCCCTGCCGTGCGGCCACGGCGCGAGCCGCATTGATGGCGGCCGGAAAGCTGGAATAGACCCGCGCGCCGGGGGCGCTATAGGTCCAGTCACGCGTCATCACGATGTTCTCGCGGCCCTTCAGCGGGCGTACCGGCAGGCTTTCCCAGGTCTTGCGGCCCATCAGGATGGGGCAGCCCATCGTCACCTTCTTGAAGAAGGTCAGATCGTCTTTCAGGCGCCATGGCAGGTCGCCCTCATTTCCGATCACATTGTTCTTGCCGCGGGCGGCAATAAGGCAGACGTTCAGACTGTCCGGCATGGGGGCAACACCTTTGTTGCTGATTTCCTGTCGGGGTGACGGGGGCAGCCCCGTGCAGGTGATGTAGTGGCCATTACACCCGGGTAATGACAAGACTTGCAACTCAGTGGCGTCTGCCAATAATGCCAGTCAGCCGGGGAGCTTCGTGATTAATACTTTGATTTCAGTGCTTACCAATGGGCACGCAGAGCAGCTGCTGCCTGCGCTTCTGGCGCTGGCGCTGACATTCGGGGCAATCTGGTACCTCCAGGGTCGCTTCTGGGCGATCATCTATGTCGCCCTGATTCCCTTCCTGAACTGGTCGTTCGGGGTCATTCCGGAGTTCCAGGTCGTCACCCCGCATACGAGTGAGATGTTCCCGCACGGGGTCTCGCTGCACCCGATGACGATGGTGACCGGCATGGTGTTCGTGGTGCGCGATTTCGTGCAGCGCGAGATGCACCACCGCGTGCTGATCGTGATGGCGCTCGCGGTGGGCTGGTCGTTCTACTATGCTTGGCCCGTGATCGCGCTGGCCAGCGGCGTCGCCTTCGCCATTTCCGAAGGCGTGGACTGGCTGATGTTCACCTTCACCAAGTACCGCCTGTCGACGCGGATCCTGCTGTCCAGCCTGTTCGCGGCGCCGGTGGACACGACCGTCTTCCTCTATGGCGCAGACCTCGCCAAGCAGATCGAGCTCGGCGCCGAGCTCGGCAACTCGCTCCATGTCTGGAACTGGATCGTTTTCGTCATCGGCAAGATGGTCGGCGCGGTCATCGTGTCCGCCGTGATCCGGCGGCGCGAAGATCTTGGCCTGACCAATCCTGCCGAATTGTGAGGGGGCCTTTCAGCCCGCGCGCAGTTCTTCCTGCACGATGGACGGCCGCTTCTCGATCAGCGCCAGCAGCACGCGGGCGGGGCCTTCGGGGCGCCTGCGGCCCTGTTCCCAGCCGCGAACCGTTCCGACCGCCACGCCAATGCTGCGCGCGAACTCCGCTTGAGATAGGCCAGAGCGTGTCCGGATGGCGGTGACATCCGGTTCCGGTACGTCGATCTGATGTACGCGGGCGCCGGTTTTCTCACCCTTGGCATGGGCAAGGGCGTCTTCGAGGCCTTTCCGGATGCTGTCATAGGCTTTGGTCATTTGCCGCCTCCATAGGTTTGCGCGATCAGGTCGCACAACTTGATTAAGTCCGCCTGTTCCTTGCGGGACAGGTTTGCCTTCTCGTTCTTCGCAAACACCGTCGGCAGGAACAGCGGCATGTCAGGTGCCCGGAAAAGTGGAGTACGCGATAGCCGCCACTCTTTCCGCCACCTTGCCTGGCCATGCGGACTTTTCTGAGCCCGCCACCCAGAGACACGCCAGCCTCCGGGTTCAGGGCCAGATGCGAAACCAGATCTTCCCGGTCCTTGTCCGTCAGACCGATGTCAGCCGCCCGGCGCAAGAATTCGGGCGTTTCGACAACGGTCTGATGAGCCATATTCTGCCTCGTATATGAACGTCATTGACGTATAAGTCAATGACGCACACCTTTAATCCTCGCTGACGGTGAGGTTCAGCGTGGCGAGGAAACCAGCGAGGCCGGCGCCGATCAGCGGGGCCACGATGAACAGCCAGAGCTGGGTTAACGCTTCGGCGCCCACGAACACGGCCGGGCCGAAGCTGCGCGCCGGGTTCACCGACACGCCCGTCACCTGGATGCCCGCAATGTGGATCATGGCCAGTGTCAGGCCGATGGAGATACCGGCAAAGCCTGCGGGGGCGTTCTTCGCGGTCGAGCCGAGAATGACCACCAGGAACAGGAAGGTCGCCACGACTTCGAAGACGAAACCTGCCGCGAGGCTGTAGCCGCCGGGTGAGCCGGCATCATAGCCGTTCTGGCCGAGGCCGTTGACAGCGATGTCATAGCCCGGCTTGCCGCTGGCGAGCATGTAGAGCACGCCGGCTGCGATCAGGGCGCCGACGAACTGGGCCGCCCAGTAGAGGAACATGTCCTTCATGCCGAGGCGCCCGGCGACAAAGGCACCGAAGCTGACCGCCGGATTGATGTGACAGCCCGAAATCGGCCCGATGCCATAGGCCATGGCCACGATGGACAGACCGAAGGCGAGTGCAATGCCCAGCTGGCCGACAAACTCGCCCGCCAGCACGGCTGCGCCGCACCCGAACAGGACCAGCGTGAACGTGCCGATGAGTTCCGCGATAAAGATTTTCATTGGGTACCCTCCCAGATAGTCCCCGGGTTCTCCCCGGTGGATCGTCTAAGAGTGATCGAATTCGCTTTATGCGGCAATCGGTTGCGCGTTCCGGGAGAAACCGCTGGTCAGACTTCCTCGATGAGCTGCGGGCCCTGATTACGGACATTGCCGACCGCTGCGCCGACGGGCCAGGCGTGCATGGCATCGGTGGGGAAGGGCTCGAACAGGTCTTCCACCTCTTTCGTCGAGGCGGTCAGCCAGCGGGTATAGTCCTGCGAGTCCAGGATCACCGGCATGCGTGTGTGCAGCCCGGCCATCAGATCGTTTGGCCTGGTCGTGATTATGGTGAAGCTGTCCAGTTCCGACCCATCGATCATGGCCCGGTCCCAGAGCCCCGCAAAGCAGAACCAGCGCCGGTTGCGCAGACCGATGGCAAAAGGTGTCTTGCTGCCTTTTGGTCCGGTCCATTCATAGAAGCCGCTCGCCGGGATGAGGCAGCGCCGGTGGCGGAACGATCCGCGAAACGTGTTCGATTCCTGCAGGCCTTCGGCGCGGGCATTGAAGGTGGAGAATTTCTTCTCCTTCAGCGGCTGGTGCCACCAGCTGGGCACAAGGCCCCACATGGCGGGCGCCATCTGCACCGTACCCGCCGCCTGTGCCTCGCCCTCCGGCGTCAGGCGGATGATGGGCACGTATTGCGTCGGCGCGATATTATAGGCCGGCTCGGGCGGCTCCACGCCTGCCGGCGGGATCAGCGACAGGGCCGCGTGATACTCCGCCCAGGTGACGCCATGCCTGAAAAACCGTCCGCACATTGAGCCAGCGTAGAGGCCAGCGCGCCCCCTGCCAATCGCGATCTCTCTATCCGGTTAAACCCTTATTGAAGGGGAGACTTTATACCGCCAGCTAGACACCAGCACAAACGACAGGAGCGATCATGAGCATGGGTACCAAGGACTATGCCGCCATTACCGGTTCCATCAATGAAGGCATCAAGGGCCTGCGCGAGACCGGCGCGGTGGAAACGCTGAACCAGTTTGCCGCCATGTCGAAAGCCGCCCTGTCCGATGGCGCGCTCGACAAGAAGATGAAGGAACTGATCGCGCTCTCCATCGGGGTCGCGACGCATTGCGATGGCTGTATCGGCTTTCACACCAAGGCGCTGAAGCGTCTCGGCGCGACGGACGAGGAAGTGGCTGAAGCGCTCGGCATGACCGTCTATATGGGCGGTGGCCCAAGCCTCATGTACGCCGCCGACGCCTGGAACGCCTGGCAGGCCCTGAAGGACTAGTCTCGTTTAGACAGCCACCGGCGCCTTGATGTGGGCGTGGGCCTGGTAGTTCTCGAGCTGGAAGTCTTCATACTCCCAGCCGAACAGGTCCGTCTTGTCCGGGGTCATGCGCATGGTCGGCAGGGGCAGGGGCTGGCGCGAGAGCTGAAGCTCGGCCTGCTCGACATGGTTCAGGTAGAGGTGCGCATCGCCGAACGTATGGATGAACTCACCGGGCTTCAGGCCCGTGGCGCGCGCCATCATCATGGTCAGCAGCGCGTAGGAGGCGATATTGAACGGCACGCCGAGGAAGATGTCGGCCGAGCGCTGGTAGAGCTGGCAGTTCAGCTTGCCGTCCATGACATTGAACTGGAAAAGGCAGTGGCAAGGCGGCAGGGCCATCTCGTTCACGTCTGCAGGGTTCCAGGCTGACACGATCAGGCGGCGCGAATTCGGATTGGTCTTGATTTCGTCCAGCACCCACTGGATCTGGTCGATCGTGCGCCCGTCCGGCGCGGCCCAGCTGCGCCACTGCTTGCCGTAGACGGGGCCAAGGTCGCCATTCTCGTCGGCCCACTCATCCCAGATCGAGACCTTGTTGTCCTTCAGGTACTTGATGTTGGTATCGCCCTTCAGGAACCACAGAAGCTCGATGATGATCGAGCGCAGGTGCAGCTTCTTGGTCGTGACCATCGGGAAGCCGTCTTCGAGATTGAAGCGCATCTGGCGGCCGAACACCGCCCGCGTGCCGGTCCCGGTCCGGTCGCCCCGCTCAAAGCCATTTTCGAGCGCATCGCGCAGAAGATCGAGATACTGTTGCATGGATCCGGCTCCTCAGCTTCTCAGGGCATTTCATCTGGCCAGCTTCTCTGGCGTGTCACAAACGACCCGTTTCTAGCGCGATTCCTTTTTGCGCGCCTCCCTCGTCGGGCATTGAACGAAGCGGCGGGACCGGGCGACCCACAAAAGTTAATGCAGTTATACCTGCCCGACAGAAATTCGATCCTCGGGTAGAACGGTAGCGCAACTCAAAGTGTGCATTCTGCAGGATGATTCCGGGTGGCGGAGCTGGGAAAATGCTTTCTCGAATGAAGACTGTTCAGCAACTAGTGCAGCGGTATCGTCAGGATACGCGCGGCAATATCATGGTGCTGATGGCACTGATTATCGTGGCGATCATGGGCCTGGCCGGGTTCGCCATCGATTTGCGGTTCACGATCTCCCAAAAGGAGAAGGTCCAGTACGCCATGGATTCCGCCGTGCTTGCGGGAGCCCTGGAACGCCAGAAAGGCAAGACCGACGAAGAGGTGAAGGCGGAAGTCCGCAATTATGCCAACTCGTTGATCGGCATGCAGGGCGGCGGCATGACCTGTACGGGCATTGGCGTGGTGCTCGATGATGTCAGTGAAGACATCACAGCCAACATCACCTGTACGCAGCCGACATTTATTTCGCAGATCCTCGGCCAGGACCATCTGGATTTCAGCGTGTCGACCACGTCGACCTATTCGGTCGGCAAAGTGGACGTGGCCTTCGTGTTCGACGTCTCGGGCTCGATGAACAGCTATAACCGCCTGTCGCTTCTGAAGACGGCGGCCAATGCCGCCTTCGACACCCTGCTGCCGGACGACATGCCGGACGACAAGACGATCCGTATCGCGGTCACCACCTACAACAATTCCGTCAATGCCGGATCCTACATCAATGCGGTGACCGACGGTGTGTCCCTGCCGGCAGATGCTTCGAACCTCGCCGCTTCTGCCAATTTCAATTCTTACAATGGCAAGCGGATGTACGATTCCGCGACCGGCAAGCGTTTCTTCTACTACCAGACCGGTACCTGCCTCGATTATGGGTCTTGTGATCAGAATTCCAACTGGGACTGGGATCCGGCGCGGCGCTACTATTCAGATGTGTCGGTTACGTCCAGCTGCGTCTATGAGCGCACCGGCAGCCAGGCCGACACCGATGTCGCGCCCGGCTCACTCGCCTGGATCGGCGCGGCGAACCCGGAATGGTATTTCAGCTACAATGACCGGAACAAATACCGGGGCTGGCAGGAGGTCGCCTATGGCGGTGCCAATTCCAATACCGGCGCGTTCCGTAACAACTATGCCACCTGCCGCGATTCCGGCCCGGTACCGTTGACGGACAACAAGGCTGCGCTCAAGGCGCATGTGAACAGCCTGACGGCAGGCGGCGGTACGGCCGGCCATCTCGGCATTGCGTGGGGCTGGTATCTCATCTCGCCGAACTGGTCATCGATCTGGCCGGTGGAGTCCAAGCCGTGGAACTATGACGAGGTAAACGCCACCAAGGCCCTCATCCTGATGACCGATGGTGACTTCAACTCGCAGCACTTCTCTGCGTCCAAAGGCTCTTTCCAGCAATCCATGGACCTCTGTGACCAGATGAAGGCTTCGCCGTCCAAGGTGACGATCTACACGGTCGGCTTCCAGGTGCCGGATTCGGTACAGAAAACCGGCGACGGGCGGACGATTCTCGAATACTGCGCCACCAGCCCGGCCTTCGCCTATTCGGCGGCCGACGGGGATGAGCTGTTGCAGGTTTACAAGGAAATCGCCCAGTCGATCGCCGACCTGCGCATCAAGCAGTAAGCCCTAGTCGTCAAAGGTGACCGTACCGTCCTGCACGTGCAGGGCCTGGGCGCGGTCGCCGAAACTGTCGAACAGGAATTTCTCCGTGCCGGTCAGCCAGGCCTGGCCGCCGAGGGCGCAGATCTCATCGAACAGGGCGGCGCGCCGATCAGGATCGAGATGCGCGGCGGCCTCATCCAGCAGCAGCAGGGGCGGCGGCCCGTCGCGCTCGGCTTTCAGCGCGGTGGCGGAGGCGAGGATCAGACCGATCAGCAACGCTTTCTGCTGCCCGGTGGAGGCATCCTTGGCGGGTGCTCCGGTCGGGCGGTGAATAACGGCGAGGTCTGAGCGGTGCGGGCCTTCCAGCGTGCGCCCGGCGGCCATGTCACGCCGGCGGGATGTGCGCCAGGTCTCGGCCAGCATTTCGAAAATGAATTTGAAATCCTCGCCGCGCATGGCGGCCTCTTCGGCCTTGCCTTCGAGGGAAACATCCGCCTTCGGAAAATGCCCCTCCGGGCGGGCTTCGATCGCGGCCTGCAGGGACTCCAGGACATGCGCGCGGTTGATGGCGATCTCGGCCCCGCTTTCGGCGAGGCGCGTCTCGATCGCATCGGCCCAGGCCGGGTCGACATGGCCGCGCTCCAGCAGGGCATTGCGTTCGCGCATCGCGCGCTCATACCGGCTCGAGGCGCTGGCATGCGACGGCGTATGGGCCAGAACGAGCCGGTCATAGAAGCGCCGCCGGTCGCTGGCGCTGCCGCGGAAGACGCCGTCCATGTTCGGGGTCAGCCAGACGATGCGGACGATCTCTGCCAGTTCCGTTGCCGTCGACGGCGCGCCGTCGAGCCGCACGATCCGCTTCGATCCGCCGCCAGATGTGTCCAGCGTCACGCCGATCCTGTGCTCGTCGGCGAGTGTCGCGGCAACGGTCCAGCTTCCGGCTGAGCCGGATCGCGCCATGTCGGGCAGGGTGGAGGAACGAAGCCCCCGGCCCGGTCCAAGCTGGCTGACGGCTTCCAGCAGATTGGTCTTGCCTGCGCCATTGGCGCCATAGAGGCAGACATGCCGGCCATCCAGCGGCAGGGTCAGGGACTCATAATTGCGGAAGTCCGTAAGCGACAGTCTCGTAAGTGCGGTCATGTCGTCATGCGGGCTCTGCGCCGCCTGGCCTCCTGGATCAGACGCGCAGTGGCATCAGCACGTAGCGGGCGGAGTCGTCGGACGGGTCCAGGACGAGGGCAGGGGAGGCCGGGTCATTGAACATGAATTCGGCATCCGGCGCTTCGATCTGGCCGGCAATGTCGAGCAGGTATTTCGCGTTGAAGCCGATCTCCATCGGCTCGTCGCCATACTCGGCTTCGAGTTCCTCGTTTCCGACACCGGTTTCGGCATGGTTCACCGCCAGCACCAGCTTGCCGTCCGACAGGGACAGTTTCACCGAGCGCGAGCGCTCCGCCGAGACGGTGGACACGCGGTCGACAGCGGCTTCGAAGGCCTTGTTGTCGATCGACAGCCTGCGCGTGTTGCCCTTCGGGATCACGCGGGCATAGTCCGGGAACGCACCATCGATCAGTTTTGAGGTCAGCGTCGCGCGGCCGGCGCGGACGATGATCTTGGTGTCGGAGACTTCGACATCGACCGGACCGTCCAGACCATCGATCAGGCGGCGGGCTTCGCCCACGGCCTTGCGCGGCACGATCACGCCTTCCAGCCCGGCAGAGCCTTCCGGCGCCTTCGTGTCGGCAAGCGCCAGGCGGTGCCCGTCGGTTGCGACAGCACGCAGCACCGGCTTGCCGTCGGCATCGTCAGTGGCATGCAGGAAGACACCGTTCAGGTAATAGCGCGTTTCCTCGGTCGAGATCGCGAAACGGGTCTTGTCGATCAAGCGGGCCAGGTCCTTGGCGTCCAGCGCGAACTTGATGGCGCTGTCGTCGGTGGTCATGGTCTGGAAATCGGAAGCCGGCAGGGTCGGCAGTTCGAAATGGGAGCGGCCGGCCTGGATGGACAGGCGCTGGTTTTCCGGTTGCAGCTCAAGCTCGACCTCGGCGCCGGCAGGCAGTTTGCGGACGACGTCGAACAGGGTGCCGGCCGGGGCCGTCACCGCGCCTTCGCTGGCCACCTTGGCCGGGGCGCTGTCGACCGCTTCGATGTCGAGGTCCGTCGCGGTGAGGCGAAGCTCGCCGCCGGACGCCTGAAGCAGCACGTTGGACAGGATCGGAATCGTGTTGCGCCGCTCGACCACGTTCTGCACGTGAGAGAGCGCATTGAGGAGGTCGCCGCGTTCGATCGTCAGTTTCATCGTGTTTCCGTCCATCCCGGACAGCGCTGCCGCTGTCCGTTAAACCCTGTTGCGTCTGCCTGCTGGTCTGTCCCGCCGGTACACGCCAACGGAATCAGCCCGCCCCCAGGAAGGGAACGGGCTGAGAACACTTAAACATCCATGCGAAAAAGCCAAGCGTTGATCGCGGTCCCGGCTTAATCAGTTCGTTAATGGCCGCCGGCCGCCTGCAGTTCGAGGATCGCAGCCGCCACGCGCGCAATGTCTGCGGCCAGTTCCGTGTCCTTCGGCAGGGCCTTGGTCAGCTTCCGGTGGGCATAGAGCACGGTCGTGTGATCGCGCCGGCCGAAGGCCCGTCCGATCTGCGGGAACGACTTATGGGTCTGCTCCCGGCAAAGATACATTGCGATCTGGCGCGGATAGACGACTGTGCGGGCCTTGGACGGGCTTTCGAGGTCGGTCTTCGAGACATTGAAGACCTTCATCGTTGCCTTTTTCACCAGTTCGATCGTCGGCGCCCGCACTTCCCCTTCCATGCGGCGGATAACCCGTTCCAGCATGTCGGAGGTCGGCGCCATCGAGCCGAAGCCTGCCTCGGTGAAGAGGTTCCAGACTGCGCCAGTCAGTTCCCGGCCGGGGCCGCGGATACCGGTGTGGATCCGCTCGATCAGCGCCTCGTCCAGCACGAACTCCGGATGAGCCTCCGCGATGTGACGGGCCAGACGGCGAATGATCTCGCGCCGCATATCTTCGTCCGGCAGCTCCACCTCGACGACGGTCGCGCCTTTCAGCTCGCTCATCATGCGCGGGGAGAAGCCGGCCAGTTCGCCCGGCGTCTTGTCGCCTGCGAGGACGACATTGCCGCCCTGTCCGGTGACTTCGCGGATGTTCTGGAACAACTCGGTCTCCGTGCCCGGCTTACCCGAGATGCGGTGCAGGTCGTCGATCAGCAGGATCGAGGCAGCCCGCAGGCGCTTCTTCAGGGCGCTGGTGTCCTTCGCCTTCACGCCGTCCGTATAGGCCGACAGGAATTCCTCCGCCGTCAGGTACACGACCGTCGCGTCGGCATTGGTTTCCAGGGCGCGGGTACGCAGCGCCAGCAGCGTGTGGGTCTTGCCGGTGCCCTGCGGGCCGGAAATCAGGTGAACCTGTGTCCCGACTGGCTGGCCATCGGCCACACGCTTGGCCAGTTCCACGGAAATCGCATTGGATTTTCCGGTCACCAGCGTGCCGAACGTCATTTCCGGTGCGCCGGAGGAGGGACGGGGTGTCTGAGCTGCCCCGCCATCGTCTCCGCCAGGCCCGTTGCCTGCGCCGCCCGCTGCCGCTTCCGGCTCTGCATTGGCCCACGGATCCTCGACGATGGCGCGCAGGTCAGCCCCTGCTTCCTTCCAGCAGACGAGCCGGATGTCGCGCCGGGCATCGTCATGCTCCTTCCAGATACGCTGGAGGATATGGCGATGATCCGCTGACACACGGTCGTAGGAAAGGCGATCACGCGCGGCGATCACGATCTTCCCGTCAACTTCTGCGATCAGCTTCAGATCGGCGATCCACCGTTCGAAATCCGCGGTGGAGAGGACCTCCTTCAGATGTTCCCGGACGGCCTGCCAGATGGCCTGGCCGGGAAGGCTGGAGATCTTCTTGTTGGTTTTGGAATCTACGCTGGCTGGAGTGTCAAAGAGTGTATTTCGGTCCATGCCGAGCCCCATTTTTTTGTTATCTGTTTCAGCCACCAAACCGGCACGCAACACCCCTGTCCAGTCACCCGAAACTGGCCCCGAAAATACTCCGTACAGGGATGTTTATCGTTGGTAAACTCAAGGTACCGACGGGGGTGATCAAACACAAGTGTATCTTTTTTCGGACAGCCGTGATTGGCGTGTTGACTCTTTCCACAGCACCCCAGAGAGGCGAAAAAAACCTATATGGCTCAATGGTTTTTTGCGCGTGTATGGACCTGCATTTTTTTTGAAGTGAGCTCTTGCACACAAAAGTTCACTTTTGTTCTGTCAACATCACCTCATCAATATTGGCTGTGAAATTCGTGCCAAAAACAGGAAAAATTTTGGAACGGTTTTGAACACCGGTCTTTGCTGCGCATTCATGCGGGGCGGACGGGGCGAGGTCTGCAATATCGCATTTCTGTAGGTTCTTCCCGCAATTATGTGACACGTAATCAGGCAAACACTGACTGCGAATTGAGCGCAGGGCAAGAATATTCGAAGACAGGATTTCGGGGCAAATTCCAGGCCGGATTCCAGGCAAGAAAAAACCCACCGGACGAGGCGCCAGGTGGGTTTGTTTCTTGCCGGTGGTCCGGAAGGTTTTGGCGTTACGCCATTGCCTTCACGCGAGCCGCAAGGCGCGAGACTTTGCGCGAAGATGTGTTCTTGTGCATGACGCCTTTGGTGACGGCACGCATCAGCTCCGGCTGGGCAGCCTTGAGCGCATCTGCGGCAGCGGTCTTGTCGCCCGAAGCAATGGCTTCTTCGACCTGGCGGACGAAAGTGCGCACGCGCGAGCGACGGGCCTTGTTGACCTCGGTGCGGCGCGCGATCTTGCGGACCATTTTCTTGGCGGAACGGGTATTAGCCATATCAAACTCCTGTTGCCCGAGGGGCGACCCTCAGGCTGAAGGCGCGGAGATACATAAAGGCCGGTTGGGCGTCAACCGGAGAGTCCCGTCCAATGCGGGAAAAATGCACCTGCGCGCTGTTGTCCTTACTTGTCGCGGAAATGGGCCGAACGTTTTTCGATATAGGCGGCCATGCCTTCTTTCTGGTCCGAGGTCGAGAAGAGGGACTGGAACAGGCGCCGTTCGAACTGGATGCCCTGCGAGAGTGGGGTCTCGTAGGCATAATTGACGGCCTCCTTGGTCATCATGGCGCCGGCCATGGGCATGGAAGCGATCGTGCGGGCGAGGCTGCGGGCTTCGTCCATCAGGTCCTCGGCCTTCACCACGCGGCTGACGAGGCCAAAGCGCTCGGCTTCACCGGCGTCCATCAGGCGGCCTGTCAGGCAGAGTTCCATCGTTTTCGACTTGCCGATGGCCCGCGTCAGGCGCTGGGTGCCGCCGGCGCCTGGCATCACGCCGAGGCGGACTTCCGGCTGGCCGAACTTGGCATTGTCGGCCGCCAGGATGATGTCACACATCAGGGCGAGCTCACAGCCCCCGCCGACGGCATAGCCCGACACAGCGGCGATAATCGGCTTGCGCAGGCGGGCTGTCCGCTCCCAGTTCCGGGAGATGAAGTCCTCATAATAGGACTCCGGGAAGGTCTTGTCCTTGATTTCCTTGATGTCGGCACCGCCGGAGAAGGCCTTTTTGGAGCCGGTCAGGATGACACAGCCGACCTTGTCTTCCTGGTCGCAGCGGTCGAGCGCGCTGGTCAGGTCGTTCATCATGGCTTCGGACAGCGCATTCAGCGCATCCGGGCGGTTCATCTGGATCACGGCAACGCCGGTATCCTCGTCGAACTCTGTCAGAAGTGTTTCGTAGGGCATGGAAAGGGTATCCTTTCGGTGGCCGCGAACTGTCCTCAGGACAGCACAAGGGCCCAGTATGAGAGTATCTTGGTTAAGAAGGGATTGGCATGGCCGGACGCGCCGGCGGGTACCTCTTGTGGTTAACCGTGCATTACAGGCCGGTCATGAATTCGAGCGGCGCGCTATAACGCCGCCTGATGGGCTTGTCACCCCGTGGAGTCAGAAAGCTGTTGAGACCTGTATTCTGGCCTGCGGCGCCGCAAACCCTGTGCCAGTCTCGTGCGTACACTCTATATGAGTGACATGAGCGACACGCCTGACCGCCCGCAAGATCCTGAACGCAACCGCCTGACCGGGCGCCTCAGCCGTACGGCAAAGGTTGGCGCGAACCTGTCCGGGGCAGGGCTGACCTTCGCCGCGCAGAGCCTGTTCGGCGGCGACCAGGGCGACGAGAAGATCGCCCGCGCGCTGGCCGCCGCGCTCGGCAAGTCCAAAGGCCCGTTGATGAAGGTGGCGCAGATGCTGTCCACCGTGCCGGACCTGTTGCCGGAGAAATACGCTGCCGAATTCGCGCAGCTGCAGGCCGAGGCGCCCGCCATGGGCTGGCCCTTTGTGCGCCGGCGCATGCGGGCAGAGCTTGGCGGGGACTGGCAGGGCAGGTTCGCGACGTTCGGGCACGGGGCCTCTCACGCTGCCTCGCTGGGGCAAGTGCATGCCGCGACGCTGCATGACGGGCGCAAGGTTGCCTGCAAGCTGCAATATCCGGACATGGCCAGCGCCGTGGAGAGCGATGTCGGCCAGTTGAAGACGGTGCTCGGCCTGTTCAAGCGCATGGACGGCTCGATCGACCCGACCGCCATGGTGGAGGAGATCACCGACCGCTTGCGCGAGGAGCTCGATTATGCCCGCGAGGCCAAGCATATGGAGCTCTACGCCCTGATGCTGGCGGAGAAGGACTTCGTGCAGGTGCCGGAACCGGTCGAGGACCTCTCCACCGACCGCCTGCTCACCATGACCTGGCTGACCGGCCGGCGCCTCACCGCTTTCGAGGACGCGCCGCAGGCGACGCGCAATCATATCGCCGAAATGCTGTTCTGGACCTGGTGGGGGCCATTCAACTCTCACGCCGTGATTCATGGCGACCCGCATCTCGGGAACTATCAGGTGACCGGGGAGGGCACGGGGCTGAACCTGCTCGACTTCGGCTGCATCCGCATCTTCCCGCCAACCTTTGTCGAAGGCGTGGTCGATCTCTACCGCGCCCTCCAGCGGGATGACTTCGATGCGGCCTATGCCGCTTATGAAAAGTGGGGCTTTGTCGGCCTCTCGAAAGAGCTGGTCGAGGTGCTGAACATCTGGGCGCGCTTTATCTATGGCCCGCTGCTGGACGACCGCGTGCGTTCTGTCGCCGATGGGGTCACCGCCGGGGAGTATGGCCGCAAGGAGGCCTTCACGGTCCGTAAGCTGCTCAAGGAAAAAGGCCCGGTGAAGATCCCGCGCGAGTTCGTCTTCATGGACCGGGCCGCCATCGGCCTCGGCGCCGCCTATCTGCGCCTTGGCGCAGAGCTCAATTATTGCCGCCTGTTCGAAGAGAGCCTCGAAGGCTTCTCGGTGGAGACTGTTGCAAAAAGACAGGCCGACGCGCTGGCAGCGGTCGGCCTGAACTGAAGCTTGTGGGCGAAGGCCCTAGTTCATCTTGAATTTGATCGGGATCGATTTCGGGCCGGAGACGAAGTTCGCCTGGACGCGGCTCGGTTTGCCGTTCAGTTCGACCGACTGGAGGCGCGGCAGTAGCTCTTCCCACAGGATGCGCATTTCCATCCGGCCGAGGTGCTGGCCGAGGCAGACATGCGCGCCATAGCCGAAGGCGACGTGCTTGTTCGGTGTGCGGTCGATCTTGAAGGAATAGGGATCGTCGAACACATCCTCATCGCGGTTGCCGGACGGATAGGACAGGAACAGCCAGTCATTTTTCTTGATCTTCTTGCCGTGGATCTCCGTGTCGGCGGTCGCGGTCCGCATGAAGTGTTTCACCGGCGTTTCCCAGCGGATGGATTCTTCCACCATGGACGGGATCAGCGAGAGATCGTCCTTCAGTTTACGGAACTGGTCCTGGTTCTCGGCGAGGGCCCAGAGGGCGCCGCCTGTCGTGTTTGATGTCGTGTCATGCCCGGCCGTGGCGGCGATGATATAGTAGGACATGGCTTCAAGGTGGCCGAGCGGCTTGCCATACACTTCGCCGTTCGCGATCACGCTGGCGAGGTCTTCGCGCGGGTTCTTGCGGCGGTCTTCGGTCATCTCCACGAAATAGGTGAAGAAGTCTGCGACAGTGGCCTGGATGTTGGCGAGGCCGGTATCGGAGTCGGTGACTTCTGCGCCGGAACGGTTCACTTCCGGATCCTGCGCGCCGAACAGTTCCTGCGTCAGTTTCAGCATGCGCGGCTCGTCGATCTCCGGCACGCCCAGCACTTCCATGATGACGTGCAGAGGATAGAGGAAAGCCACGTCGCGGGCGAAGTCGCACTCAGTGCCCTTGTCGGCCATCTTGTCGATGAAGCCGCGGGCGATCTCCCGGATCCGGTCTTCCAGCTTTCGGAGGTTCTGCGGCATGAACCAGGCCTGCGTCAGGCGGCGGTACTGCATGTGGTCCGGATTATCCATCTGCACCAGCGAGCGGAGCAGGTTGGGCGAGCCGCCCATCATCTCGCGGACCTTCTTGTCGGTCTCGATATTGGTCAGCGTCGCCGAGCGGTCTTCATTGTGGAAGAGGTCGTTCTGCTTCTCGATGTTCTGGATGTCGGCATGTTTGCTGACCACCCAGAATGGATCGAAGCCCTCGATCTCGGCGACATCCAGCGGCGCGTTCTTGCGCAGCCAGGCAAAGGCCTCGTGCGAGCGATCCCAGTCGGCATAGGCCTTCGGATCGACAACGGCTTCGGCGATATGGGCGGGTATGGTCATGCTTTCCTCCGGTGGTGGGAGCAGCTCCCGGCTCCCGGTTGGAACAGCATTTAACATATACTTGCTATACAGCCAACAAATATGTTAGGCGGTATTATGTCCCAAGCGTCCACAGCCTCATCGACCGATCCTGCCGCCGCCCAGGGCGGACGGCTCACGCAGGCTGAGCGGCGTGAACGGTCCGAACAGGAATTGCTGGAAGCGACGATGCGGGTCGTGTCCGCCAACGGTGTGGCAGCCGCGACGTTTGATGCGATCGGCAAGGAGGCGGGCTATTCCCGCGGCCTCGTCACGCAGCGCTTCGGGTCCAAGGACGGGCTGATCCGCAGTCTCATCGCTGCCCTGCACGGCTGGCAGCGCAAAGCGCTGGAGGCGGCAGACGTGGAGCGCATGGATGGCCTCGCGGCCCTGTGCGCCTTTGTCGAGCTGCACTGCCGGTCGCTGGACGGGCGGGAAGAAGACAAGGCCTATTACATGCTGCTGGCCGCAGCAGTTGCCGACCGGCTGGAAACCCGCGCGGCCTTCGCCGAGTCCCACGAGGTGGAACGCGTGCTGATCCGCAGCCTCATTGAGCGCGGGCAAGCCGAAGGCAGCATCCGCAAAGATGCCGACGCCGACGCGACCGCCCTGATGGCGGGCTGCGCGCTGATCGGCATTCGCATGCAGAACATGATCGACCCGTGCACGGACATCGCACCCATCAAGGATGCGCTGGTCCAGTCATTGCGCGCGCGCCTGGCACCGGTCTGAGGAGGAGGGAAGGAATGAGCGAGGCACCTTACAAGGTCTGGCAGTGCCGCACCTGCGGCTACATTTACGAAGAAGAACATGGCGACCCGACAGAAGGGCTGGCGCCCGGCACGCGCTGGGCCGACATTCCGGAGGATTGGGTCTGCCCGCTCTGCGGCACGCCCAAATCCGATTTCGACATGATCGAGCTCTGAAGAATAGCGTCAAAACAGGCGAATTATTTTCTACACTGATTAGGACTACGCAGAAAAATCATCCCCAAAATCAAGTGATATGCGAAATAGTTAATTTGTGTTAACTATGTCGAATAAAAAATAAGGGAGGAAATATAATGCGTTTGATCCATTCACTGAAAATCACCGGCGTGGCGCTCACCGTCGCACTGGCGAGCTGTATCACCAGTGCGACCGCACAGGAGCCGGCCGCAGAGGCTGCCACAGCCGATGATGGTTATCCGCTGGTCAGCGGCGACTTCTGGGAAATCACGGGCGTCGACATCAAACCCGGTGGCGGCCTCTATTATGCCAATCATCTGGCGGACCGCTGGCGTGCTTCGCAGGAGTTCGCCAAATCGCAGGGCTGGATCAAGGGCTACATGGTCTTCGGCAACTATTATAACCGGGCTGGCGAGCCGGACCTTTATCTCGTGACCATCATGGAGAAGATCCCGAGCGGGCCGGAATCCGAAGCGCAGTATGCGGCGTTCCGGGAGTGGGCCGAAGCGTCTACGGAACAGCTTGTTTCGGAAAATGCCGACCGGGCGGAGTTCCGTGAAATCACCGGAACGACCCTTCTGCAGGAAATGAATTTCCGCGACTAGGTATTGGGCCATCGACAGAAGCCGCCGGTTTGCGCCGGCGGCTTTCCGTTGTCTGCCATATTTGTGTTCCAGTGTATGCTTGATCCCCGGGGCCGGGAGTTCTACGGGTGCGGTTCAATTTGGCATACAGCAGGGACGGGCGACACAAGTGACCAGGCTTCGCTCGATGGTCTGGACGGCAATCATTGTCGCCGTCGCTTACCAGTTCCTGGTCATCCTGCCGGCGATCGTTGTCCATGGCCTGATGCCGGGCATGTCGATCATCACGCTGTCCGGCATTGCCAATGTCCTGACCGTGATGGCGATCTATGGCTATCTCAAGGTTCAGGGGGTGGCTGACGAAGTGGCCGAGCCCGGCGACATGAACCTGATGATCGTGCTATTCGCCGTCGTGGTGGCCATGATCGCGGTTGCCCTTGCCACCTTCATGGCTGACCTTCTGGCCACGATGTTCGGACCAGGGGGGCTGAGCGTCAGTGACAGTTTTACGCAACAACTGCAGACCGGCCGGCGGGCGGAAATCCTGTTTGCTGTGGTTCTGGTCGCCCCTTTTGCGGAAGAGTTCGTCTATCGAGGTCTGGTCATGGGCGTCCTGCTCGCCCGCGGCTGGTCGCCGTTTTCGGCGGCAGGCCTCTCGGCTGCGATCTTTGCCATCCAGCATATCCAGTATGGCTGGATCGGCATCCTGATGGTGATGATGTACGGCATGGTGCTGGGCCTACTGCGTGTGGCGAGCGGCGGCCTGTTCCTGCCGATCATGGCGCATTTGTTCATCAACCTTATCTCGCTGACGATGTGACGCGCCCAGTGCAGCGCCCCTTCGTTGGGGGAGGGCTGGCAAATCCCGGCGGACAGCGCTAAGCGGTCGCCATGACTGACGATCTTTCACGCAACCAGACATTCGACCTGCCGGAAGGCTACCAGATGCTGCCCTGGCACCGGGGCTTTGGCCGCCAGGTGGGTCCGCTGTTCGAGAAGCGGGACGAGACGGGCGGCCTGACCCGCGCCTTCCGTGTCGAGGAGCATCACACCAACGGCATGATGAATGCCCATGGCGGCATGCTCATGACCTTTGCCGACATGGCCTGGGGCGCGGCGGTGGAGAAGGATGACGACACCTGGTGGGTGACGGTCCGCCTGATGTGCGACTTCCTGTCGGGCGCCAGCATGGGCAGCTTCGTCGAAGGCAAGGGCCATGTAATCGGCCGGCAGGACGATGTCTTCACGGTCGAGGGGAAGATCTGGGCCGGTGACAAGCTGCTGATGCGGGGCACGGGCATCTTCAAGGTGATCGAGCGCCGGGACGGGCAGCAGAAGCCGTTCACACGGCAGGAACAGAACGCTTGAGCTTTCGGTTGACTTTGCCGGGCCGCCCCCGTATCGGCCATTTCGTAATGAACACTGCACTGCACCACCATCACCATCATTCGTGACGCGCTGACGAGGCGCGAACCGGTCCGGCTGCGCCTCTGCCAAAGTGTTCTCCCCAAGAACCAGACCAGACGAGGCAGGCCACCGCCGGGGCGTGCCTGATGTTGACGTGTCGCCTTCCAATCCGGACCAGCACCGACTATGCGGTGCGCAAACACGACTAAGAGCGACCCCAAGAGCGAAACATGAGCGACAAAGACAGCCAGCCTCTCTCCGGTAAAGACCTCGCCCGCAAGCCGCGCGGCTTTCCCGACAAGCGCGAGGGCCTGATCCATGCCCAGGCAGAGCTGGTCGGCAAGGTCACCGCGGTTTACCGCCAGTGGGGTTTCGAGGCGCTCGACACCGGCGCGTTCGAATATGCCGATGCGTTGGGCAAGTTCCTTCCCGACGACGATCGACCGAATGCCGGCGTCTTTTCGCTTCAGGACGATGACGAGCAGTGGATCTCGCTGCGCTATGACCTGACGGCGCCGCTCGCGCGTTTTGTGGCAGAGGCTGGCCAGTCGCTCGGCAAGCCGTTCCGCCGTTATGCTGCCGGGCCTGTCTGGCGCAACGAGAAGCCAGGGCCGGGCCGATTCCGAGAATTCTGGCAGTGCGATGCGGACACAGTTGGCGCACCGGGCTTCCATGCCGATGCCGAGATGATCGCCATGGGCGCCGAAGCCCTCCGCGCCGTGGGCATGGAGACGGGCGAGTTCGTGCTCCGCGTGAACACGCGCCGCCTGCTGAATGGTGTGCTGGACGGGGTGGGTGCCTCCAGCGCTGAGACGCGCCTCGCCATCCTGCGCGCGCTCGACAAGCTGGACCGGCTCGGGTCTTCCGGCGTTGCCGACCTGCTGGGCAAGGGCCGCATGGATGAGAGCGGCGACTTCACCAAGGGTGCCGGGCTGGATGCGGACAAGGTGAAGACGGTGCTCGCCTTCGCGGAAGCCGGTGCGGCAACGCGGGCCGAAACGCTGGCCAATCTTTCGAAAGCCACAGGTTCGACGGAAGAGGGCAAGGCGGGCCTTGCCGAACTGGAAGCCATCGCGCTCGCGCTCGATGCGCTGGGCGCGCCGGAAGGCGATGTCGTGATCGACCCGTCGGTCGTGCGCGGCCTCGAATACTATACCGGCCCGGTCTATGAGGCCGAGCTGCTGCGAGAAGTGACCGGCGAAGATGGCAAGACCTATCGCATTGGCTCCATTGGCGGCGGCGGGCGGTATGACGACCTCGTCGCGCGCTTCACCGGCGAGACGGTTCCGGCGACGGGCTTCTCCATCGGAATATCCCGCCTCGCGTCCGCCCTGCAGATCATGGGCGAGACAGGCAAGCTGGACGGCCCGGTTGTGGTGTTGAACCTCGACAAGGAAAATCCGTCCACGGCACTCTCCATCGCGACGGACCTCCGCCGCGCAGGCATCCGGGCTGAGGCGTACATGGGCGCCTCCGGCATGCGGCCGCAAATGAAATATGCTGACCGCCGCAACGCACCCGCCGTCGTCATCGTCGGCGAGGACGAGATGGCCAAGGGCACGGTGACGATCAAGGACCTTGAAATGGGCGCGCTTAAAGCGAAGGCCATCAAGTCCAATGAGGAATACCGCGAAGCCCGCCCGGGCCAGATCGAAGTACCGCGCGCAGAGATGGTTGAAGCCATCCGCCGCATCGTCGAGGCTCAGGCATGACCTATGCAGCTGTCGTGAAGGCGGCCCGGTCCCGGTTCGAGGCCTCCGGTGCCGAACCGGTGAACCCGGCCTATATCCTGCCGTCCGACATTCCGCTGGAATTGTCAGGCGAGGCGGTCCGCGCGCGGCTTTGCGTGTTTACGGATCATCGCGGAAACGAAATGGTCATGCGCCCGGACCTGACCCTGCCGGTGGCGGGGCTGGAAGCAGACCGGCTCGCCGGCGGGACCAACGGCCCGAAGGCCTATTGCTATGCCGCTGAGGCCTTCCGACTGCCAGCAGCCGCTGGCGACCCGATGGAATTCACGCAGGTCGGCTTTGAACGCTTCGGGCGGGACTCCGATCCGGTCGAGGATGCCGAGGCCTTTGCGCTGGTGCACGAAGCCGTTCGCGATTGCGGTGTGGTGCCTGTGGCAATTGCCACCGGAGACCTCGCAATCTTCCCGGCGTTCATCGATGCGCTGGGCCTGCCGCGCGTCACGGCAGACCTGTTGAAGCGCGCGTTCCGGCAGGAAGGCGGCGTACGGGCGCTGGTCGAGGCATCGCCAGCGCCGATCGAGGCAGACCTTTTGCCGACGCTGGAAGCTGCCACGCCGGAAGAAGCCGAAACGGCCTTCCGGGCAGCACTGGCCGAGCGGGGCATCCCCTTGATCGGGACACGGAGCGTTCCGGAAATCATCGCTGGGCTGCGTGCCCGGGCCGCGGCGCTTGCTGCAGGCGGGGTGCCGGAAAAAGTGCGAGAGGTCATCGGCGCGCTGGCGGCGGTGAACTGCACCGCTGCCGAGGCCGCTGACCAGTTGGACGCAATCGCTGTGAAATACAGCCTGTCACGCACCTCCAGTGCGATCGACCGTGTGGCCCGGCGCATGGAACTGATCCGGGAATTGCTGCCTGAGGTGAAGGCGATCTGCCGCTTCCGGTCCGGCTTCGGGCGGCGGTTCACCTATTATGACGGCTTCCTGTTCGAGACGCTGGGGCCGAATTTGAGCGAGCGCCAGCCCATCGCTTCCGGCGGGCGGTATGACGGTCTCGTCTCCGGTCTCTCGAACGGCAAGGCGAACGCCACCGCCATTGGCGGCGTTGTGCGGCCCGACCGCGTGCTGCGTGCAAAGGGGAGGGGCGCATGACCCGTCTGTCACTCGCCATTCCGTCCAAGGGGCGGCTGAAGGAAAAATCCGAGGCATGGCTGGCCTCCGCAGGCTTCCCCGTCACCCAGATTGGCGGCGAGCGCGGCTACCAGGCCCAGATCGAAGGGCTTGGCGATGTGGAGATGCGTCTCCTGTCGGCGCGGGAGATCGCGCAAGGCCTTGTCGATGGCAGCCTGCATGCGGGCGTAACCGGCGAAGACCTGCTGCATGACCTCGCCCCGACCGGGGAGAGCGATTTCGACGTCGTGAAACGGCTGGGCTTCGGTGGGGCAGACGTGATCGTCGCCGTGCCGCAGGCCTGGGTGGATGTCGACACGATGTCCGACCTTGAAGCCGCCGGGGCTGCGTTCCGCAAGGCGCACCACCGCCGCCTGCGGGTTGCGACCAAATATATGCGCCTGACCCGGCGCTTCTTCGCGGCGCGGTCGGTCGGCGAATACCGCCTCGTCGAGAGCGCGGGAGCGACTGAAGCTGCCCCAACGACAGGTTCGGCCGACGTGATCGTGGATATCACCTCCACCGGGGCGACGCTGAAGGCCAACGGGCTGAAGATCCTGTCAGACGGGCTGATTCTGAAAAGCGAGGCGGTCTTTGCGGTGTCACCGGGTGCCGTATGGTCAGCTGAAGCCAAGGCCAGCCTGGAGGTCTTGTTCGCAGGTGCAGCAATTAAAGGTAAGGAATTACTAGAAAAAATCTAGGACACAATCTTGACACATCCGGAAATGCGCGGCCTTATGTCCCAGCAAGTTTCTGGGAGGAAACGCTGCAAACGGTGGGAGGCGCGGACCAAGGGTCCGCGCCTCTTCCGTTTGGTGGGTATAACTCAGGGTAAGTGAAGACCGGGCAGACCGGAGCAACGGCTCAGGTGAGGTAGGGGGCGTTTGGACATCACATCCGTCCCGCCCGGCTTCACGATTAACAATAAGTACTTATCGTTTATCGTCAAGTTCTATTATCGTTTTTCGATTAATCTTTTGTAATAGTGATCAGCCAGCTAGGGCTTCCGTCTTCCGGAACGACCCTCAGGATTCGCGTGTCGCCGTCGGGCGTGAGGGTTTCGCTGATCTCTGCGCCCGACACTTCGATCTTCAGGGAATCGGGTGCGTCATCCGGCTGATCGAGCTCGACATTGAATTCGCTGGCCCGGTCGGACGGCACAAACAGCTCTGCAGCTTCAGCCGGTGTGAGGAACCGGACCGTTCCGTCTTCCTCGATCACCATGGATTGACGCTGCGACACTTCCGGGCTGTCAGACCTCTCCGGAACGGCCGGGGCCTGCACGACATTCAGGGGCGGAGACAGCCGTCCTCCAACCGACTGGGCGGCTGTCGGCAGCACAAGCAGGCCGAGCCCCGTGGCCAGGCTGGCGAGCGTCTTCATCCTCTGACTCCCGTTCATTTCAGCCGTACATAAGCGTGAATCGAACCCACTGTCACATGCACAGGTGCGCTGTGTGTTGACTTCCGGTCAGCCCCCCGTCATGCGTGGCGCCCTGAGAGAAATCCTCGCGACATCGGAAGGGCAAAAGATGAGCGATCCCCGCCAGCATATCATGCCGGTCTACCGGCCGCCGGAACAGGTCTTCGACAAAGGGGAGGGTGTCTACCTCTACACCGAAGACGGCACGCGATATCTGGACTTCATTGCAGGCATTGCGGTCAACGCGCTTGGCCATTCGCACCCGGCCATGGTGGACGCCCTGCGCGAGCAGGCGGGCAAGCTGTGGCATACGTCCAACATGTTCCGTGTACGCGGCGCCGAAGAGCTGGCCGACAAGATCTGCCGCGACACCTTCGCCGACCGCGTCTTTTTCACGAACTCCGGCACCGAAGCGATCGAGTGCGCGATCAAGTCCGCGCGCAAGTATCAGTGGGCCAATGGCCATGAAGACCGGATCGACATCATCACTTTCACAGGCGCCTTCCACGGCCGTTCGCTGGGCGCGATCAATGCCGGCGGCAATCCCAAATACCTGGAAGGCTTCGGCCCGGCGCTGCCTGGTTTCGTCCATCTCGAATGGGGCGACCACGACGCGCTGAAGGAAGCCGTGGCCCGGCCGACCGCTGCGGCTGTCCTGGTCGAGCCGGTTCAAGGCGAAGGTGGCGTGCGCGCCATGCCGGAACAGTGCCTGAAGGGCCTGCGTGACCTGTGCGACGAACACGGCGTGCTGCTGATCTTTGACGAGGTCCAGTGCGGCATGGGCCGGACCGGCAAGCTGTTCGCCCATGAATGGGCCGAAGGCGCGGCGCCGGACATCCTATGCTCGGCCAAGGGCATCGGCGGCGGATTCCCGTTCGGCGCGTGCCTGACGACAGAGGCTTGCGGCGAACATATGCAGCCGGGCAGCCACGGCTCGACCTATGGCGGCAACCCGCTGGCCATGGCCGTCGGCAATGTCGTCTGGGACATCATCTCGGACGAGGACTTCCTGGCAGAAGTGCGCCGCGTGTCCGGCACCATGGCGCAAAGCCTGAAGAGCATCGCCGACAGCCATCCCGACAAGGTGGAAGGCGTGACCGGCAAGGGCCTGCTGACTGGCCTGAAGATGAAGGCTGATCCAAAAGGCCTGCAGGGCGTCTGCCGCGACAAGAACCTTCTGACCGGTGTTGCCGGAAATAATGTGCTGCGTCTCGCGCCGCCGCTGGTGATCACGGATGAAAACGTCCGCGAAGCTACCCGCATCATGGACGAGGCCATCGGCGAATGGGACCCGGCATAGGATCATGACGCACTGGGAAGGGTCTTGTCATTGCGGGGCCGTCCGGTTCCGCTTCGAGGCTGACATCACGGATGTCTACCAGTGCGACTGTTCCCTTTGCGCCATGAAGGGCGCGACCATGACCAGCGTTCCGAAGGATCGCTTCACGCTGGTCTCCGGTGAAGAGTCACTCAGCGAATATCGCTGGAACACCGGCGTGGCCCGGCACTATTTCTGCTCGACCTGCGGCATCTATCCGTTTCACAGCAAGCGGGCGATGCCGGACCATTACGGCGTCAACGTGAACTGCCTGAAGGGCTTCGACGTGAGCGCCATCAAGATCCGCCAGACCGAAGGCCAGGGCATGACCGTCAATCCCGACGGCGACCGCGCTATCTGGCCGGGACCGAGAACAGACGCGGCCACCCGCAAAGATTGATGTGAAATTCTCCCTTTGGGGGTTCTGTCTTTGTGCCGCGCGGCTAATCTGGCGGTCAGAAGACAGAATGTCCGGGAGGAACTTTCATGCAGGCGTCGGACGATTTCGAACAGGCGACGCGGCTTCAGCCGATCGGAAAAGGGCATTGGGCTGTCGACCTTCCGGAAAGCTGGAGCCTGTGGAGCCCGGCGGGCGGATTCATCACCACGCTTGCCTTGCGGGCGACCGGTGAGGCGAGCAGCCTGTCCCGCCCGGCCAGCATGTCCTGTCATTTCCTCCGCATGGGCAAATATGCCCCGGCGGAAATCCGCGTCGAGCCTGTGAAGGCGGGCAAGCGGAGCGAGCTACTGAGAGCTGAGCTGGTTCAGGAGGGTAAGACGCTTCTGCTGTGTCATGTTTGGACCGTATCCGACATGCTGCCCGGGCTGGTACATGACGATACGCAGGAAGAGCTGCCGGACCCGGAAAGCGTACCCACTTTTGAAGAACAGTATCCCGACGAACCTTCGCATCCATTCTTCCGGCATTTCGAACAGCGCCCGATCCGGGGGACGCCGCGCAAGGGTGAAGCGGCCCGCGATCCGGAACTGACCGGCTTTTACCGCTTCACGCCGCGAGCCGTGGCGGAGGATGCCTTCGCTGATGCCGGGCGCGCGATCATCCTGTTGGATACGTTCGGCTGGCTGGCCCAGTATCCGGCCCATCCGACCGACGGCCCATCGCCCTGGATCGCGCCGAACATCGACTATCACTACCGCTTTCACCGTCCCACCAGTCATGCAGACTGGCTGCACATGCGGGTGCGGGCGCCGGTCGCGGAAAACGGGCTGATGGCAACCGATGGGGAAATCCGGGATGCGCAGGGCAGGCTGCTGGTGACCGGATCATCACAGCTGATGTGCCTGCCCCGGCCAGGAGGGTGAAAAGAGGCCTGAAGTTCAGGCCTCCTCGTGCACCTGCTTGCGGCCGGTCACCATGGCGCGGGCGAGGTTTTCCTTGTGGGCGAGGCTTGAGGCGACGACACCGGCAAGGTGCAGGCCGACCAGGGCCAGCGTGATGTAGACGAAGGCCTTGTGCACGCCTTCGAGCAATTCCTCGGCCCCGGATTCCTCATGGCCTCCATGCTCGCCTTCCTCTCCGAAGGCAGAAGCGAGCGGCGCGAAGGTTTCTTCCGTCACGATCCCGGCCAGCGGCCCGGCATTGTCTTCAACTGCGTAGAGCGCCATGCCGGCCGATGTTGTGACCAGCAGGCTGAAGAGCAGGGCGATGACCATGGCGCCGCCCGCCGGATTGTGGCCGGCATAGTCCTTCGCTTTGCCTGAGAAAAGGCTGCGCAGGTATCCGAGGACGGCGCCGGGGCCGCGCACGAAATCTGTAAACCGCGCATGCCTTGTGCCGATCACGCCCCAGACGATGCGGACCAGCACATAGCCCGCCACGACATAGCCGGCCCATTTGTGGATGTTGAACAGGTCGTCGCCAGACAGGTAGGCGGTGAAAAACGCGATCACCAGCGTCCAGTGCCCGATACGGACAAGGGGGTCCCATACCGGGCGGGTGGGGGCCGGACGAGTGGAGGTATTGGTCTGGCTCATGCGAATGTCTCCGTCGCTACCTGCTGACCGGGAAAACCTGGCGGAAACATGGTGCCAAAACCATCCGTCAATTGACGCATTCCCTTTGCCCGCGCTTTGGGGGAGAAGGGCGTATGTCAGATGACGTATCCGGACGCAGAGGCCTTCTGGGCATCGCCGCGCTGTTTGGCGCGATTGCCCTGTTCATCGGGGCAGACCTGATCACCGACAGTGGAGAAGGCGCAGGCGCAGGGCATCTTGCGACCGAACTGGTCGTACTGGTCGCCGCATCCTTCGGGCTGGGGGCCATGCTGTGGCGTCTCGGACGCCTGCGCCGTGCACTGGCCGATGCGCGGCAGGACGCCGGGCGCTGGCAGGCGGAAAACCGTGAGCTTGTGCAAGGACTGGGCATCGCCATCGCGCGCCAGTTTTCGGCCTGGGGGCTGACGGATGCCGAGTCCGACGTTGGCCTGTTGCTGTTGAAGGGGCTTTCGCTGCAGGAGATCGCCGACCTGCGCGAGACAAGTGAACGCACGGTTCGCGAACAGGCGCGGGCCGTTTACCGCAAGAGCAGTCTTGCCGGGCGAAACGCGCTGTCTGCCTATTTTCTGGAAGACTTGCTTCCCGGAAGCGGTGGATAAGGATGTCGGCTGGCGCTCTTCGCGCGCGGCGCTAGGATCGGAACATGACCAAGATTACTGCTGCCTGTGTCCAGATGCGTTCTGGTGTGGAAGTTGCCCCGAACATTGCGGCGGCGTCCGCGCTCATCCGTGAAGCGGCCGGGAACGGCGCGAAATTCATCGCGACCCCGGAGATGACGAACCTGCTCGACATCCGCCCCGGCATGGCGCGACCGAAGATTGTGGAACAGGACGATATTCCCCTGCATGCCTTCCAGGCGCTGGCTGTGGAGCTCGGCGTGACCCTTCTGATCGGCTCGCTTGCGGTGACGCTGGAGAGCGAAGAGCGCTTCGCCAACCGCTCCTTCCTGATCGGGCCGGATGGCGGCGTGATTGCCCGCTACGACAAGATCCACATGTTCGATGTGGAGGTCGGCGACGGGCAGAACTATCGCGAGAGTCGGGCTTACCGACCGGGCGAGACGGCTGTGCTGGCCAAGGCGCCGTTCGGCGAGGTCGGCATGACGATCTGCTACGACCTTCGCTTCCCGCATCTTTACCGGAAGCTCGCGCAGGCGGGGGCGGACATCCTGACCATCCCGGCGGCCTTCACCCGCGTGACGGGCGAGGCGCATTGGCACGTGCTGGTCCGGGCGCGGGCGATCGAGACGGGCTGTTTCGTCGTTGCCCCGGCGCAGGGTGGCAAGCATGAGGACGGGCGAGAAACCTTCGGCCATTCCCTGATCGTCTCACCCTGGGGCGAGGAGATCGCAGAGGCCAAAGGCGCCGAGCCCGGTATCGTACTGGCGGAGCTGGACCTTGATGAGGTGGCGAAGGCCCGCGCGCGCATTCCGTCGCTCGGGAACGACCGGGAAATAGACGTTACACGGATGGGCGGTTAAATGGTCGCGGCACCCGGCGCGAGCAGGCACACTGCCAGAAGGCAGAGTACAAGACATCCGAGTGCGATACGCCCAGCCATGCGCATTCCTCCGAGCCCTTAGACTGGCACGAAGTGAGGAAGATCCGGTGAAAGAGTTCTGGGAAATTTAAAGGAATTCTACCTGCCGAGGCGGCGGCGGAATTCTTCGTAGCCGAAATGCGAGACCTGTTCGACGCGGCCGTCTTCCCAGCGGATGGCGAGATTGGCGAGCGGCGTGCCGTTGAATGTGTTTGTCTTCACGAAGCTGTAGTGCATCTGGTCTGTGAAGACGATCTGGTCGCCCGGCTGCAATGGTTTGTGGAAGGAGTAATCCCCGATCACGTCACCCGTCATGCAGGTCTTGCCGCCGAGGCGGTAAGTGTGCGGTTTCTCGCCCGGCTGGCCTGCGCCGACAATGTCCGGCCGGTAGGGGACTTCCAGAACGTCCGGCATGTGCGTGGAGGCGGAGGCATCCAGAATGGCGAGATCCATCTCGTTCCAGTGCAGGGCGAGCACCGTCGAATAAAGTTCGCCCGTGTTGACGACGAGGCCAGCGCCCGGCTCGAGGATGACGTCGACGCCGAAGCGCGCCTTGAAGGCCTTGATCGCCTCGATGAGGACGTCGACATCATAACCCGGCTTGTTCATGAAGTGCCCGCCGCCGAAATTCACGGCAGAGACTTGCTCGATATATTGTCCGAACTTGTCGGCCACATGCTGGATCAGTCCGGCGGAGCCGCCGTGCAGACTCTCGCACAGGGCGTGGACATGGAAGATGTCGACGCCGGACCAGTCGACATCGGCCAGCTTTGCGGGGACTTCGCCAAACCGGCTGCCCGGTGCGCAGGGATCGTAGAGATCGCCGCCGAGGGTCGCGTTGGAATAGCCGGGGTTTACGCGCAGGCCGACATGGGCGCCTGCATCGCGGGCGATGTCGCCAAAGCACGCAAGCTGTTCGGCCGAGTTGAAATAGATGTGCTCCGCAATTTTCGTCAGGCGGCGGACTTCATCCTCCGTATAGGCCGGGGAGTAGACATGCACTTCCTTTCCGAAGCTCTCATGCCCCATGATGGCTTCATGCTCGCCGCTGGCCGTGGTGCCGTCGAGATAGTCGGTCATCACCGGGAAAGCCGCCGGCATGGCGAAGGCCTTGGTGGCCAGCAGCACCTTGCAGCCAGCCTCCTCCCGCACGCGCTTTGCCGTCTCCAGATTCTTCCGGAGGCGGGCAATGTCGAGGACGAAAATGGGAGTTGGAATGTCCGACGGCAAGGTGGTCAAATCAGGTCTCCACCGCAAACAGCTCTTCCTGGTCGCCCGGCTTCACGTCGATGACGTGCCAAGGCAGGCCGCGCTTGGCGACGTCTTCGAGGAAGGGTTTCGCCGGGAATTGCTCCACATTGAACACGCCCTTGCCGGCCCATTCACCGCGGAAGAACATGGCCGCGCCGGACACAGGCGGCACGCCCGTCGTGTAGGAGACGGCCTGGGCGGAGACTTCCTTGTTCGTCTCGGCATGGTCCGAGACGTTGTAGATCATCTTGGTCAGCGGCTTGCCATCCTTCTTGCCACGGAAGATCACGCCAATGCTGGTCTTGCCGGTATAGTTTTCGGCGAGGGAGGACGGCGGCGGCAGCAAGTCCTTCAGGAACTCCATCGGAATGATGTCCATGCCCTTGTGCTTGATCGGTTCGAGGCCGATCAGGCCAATGCTTTTGAACACCTGAAGGTGCTTGATATATTCCGCGCCGAACGTCATCCAGAAGCGGATCTGCTTCAGGCCCTTGATGTTCTTCACAAGGCTTTCCTCTTCCTCGTGATAGATGAGGTAGGAATCCTTCGGACCGACTTCCGGATAGTCGATGTCGCAATTGATGGAGAGGGCGGGAATCTCGATCCACTCGCCATTCTTCCAGTATTTTCCGTCCTGCGTGACTTCGCGCAGGTTGATCTCCGGATTGAAGTTCGTGGCGAAGGTCTTGCCATGGTCGCCGGCATTGCAATCCACAATGTCGATATATTCGATCTCGTCGAACAGGTGCTCCTGCGCATAGGCGCAGTAGACGTTGGTCACGCCGGGGTCGAAGCCGCAGCCGAGAATGGCGGTGATGCCCTTCTCCTTGAAGCGGTCGTGATAGGCCCACTGCCAATGATATTCGAACTTGGCCACATCGCGCGGCTCATAGTTCGCCGTGTCCATATAGTTGCAGCCGGTATCGAGGCAGGCGTCCATGATCGGCAGGTCCTGATAGGGCAGGGCCATGTTGATCAGCAGGTCCGGTTTCACCTTTTCGATCAGGGCGACGACTTCCGGCACATTGTCAGCATCGACTTGCGCGATCTCGATCGGCGTCTTGCAGAGCGTCGCCACCTTCTCGCAACTTTCGAGGCGGCGCGAGGCGAGCGTGATGTGCTTGAAGGTGTCGCGGTCCATCGCGCATTTCTGGGCGACGACCGAACCGGCAGCGCCGGCACCGATGATGAGAACGCGGTCCATGATGGGAGGGCCTCCAAAACTCTGCGGGGTTCCTGAATTGACCCGTCACATAGGGCAAACCGGGGGGCTTCGCCAGTGGAGACATGAAGGGGTGGCGCAGCGCAGGCAGATCGCTTTAGGGGGAGGAAACAAGGCTCCGCCCGCGCTGCGGCCGTGAGAAGGCTCAGGCAGCCTGCCGGTAGGTCGACAGGCGGGAGAGCTCCTCGTTTAACCAGTCATAATGGCGGGCCAGCCGCTCAACCTGCTGTAGATCGGCGTCGGGCCGGCTGGACAGCTCGGCCTGCCAGGCTTCGATCACACGCAGCTGCGTCTGCAGCCAGCACAGCATGGCGGAGTCATCGACTGGAACACACATGACACAATTCCTTGCAACTGCGAAGCATTCGCAGAAATGAATATGCATAAGCCACCCTTCTTTGCAAGTCATTCTCAAAAATGTCATAGATGGCGGATGCGATGACCTGCCTTGCGAGGGGGAACGAATGCCGGTCCTGAGGGTTGTACGCTTAACAGTCCGGCCTGTTCCCGGTGCCGGAAAACCATGAGGAGACACCAGATGACCCTTGAAGGGCTTATCATTTTTCTGCTGGTCGGCGGCGTGGCTGGCTGGCTGGCCGGGCTGATCGTGCGCGGTGGCGGCTTTGGCATCGTGGGCAATATTGCCGTAGGCATCGTCGGCGCGTTCATTGCCGGGTTCCTTTTCCCGGTTATCGGCATCAGCCTCGCCGGCGGCATTGTCGGGTCCATCGTGCATGCCACGATCGGCGCAGTGGTCCTGCTCCTGATTGTGCGTGTGCTGAAGCGCGCCTGATCTGCTCCGACAGGTGTAAACCAGCAATTCCTGCAACAGACTGGTACCGCGGGCCATAATGCGCTATGGCCCGCGCTTCCTTTTCCAGGCCCTTTAACGGGGAGACTCTCCATGGCAGGCCGTCACTTCATCGATCTCTGGCATCTCGACCATGTCGAACTGCGCGAAATTCTCGACATGGCCCACGCCATGAAGAAAGCGCGCGCCGGCTGGCCGAAGGGCCGCGTCGATGACGGCGCCCCGCTGGAAGGCCATACGCTGGCGATGATCTTCGAGAAATCCTCGACCCGGACGCGCTATTCCTTCGACATGGCGATGCGCCAGCTGGGCGGCTCGTCGATCACCACATCGTCCGGTGACATGCAGCTCGGCCGGGGCGAGACGATCGAGGATACGGCCCGCGTGATCTCCCGCTATGTCGACGCGGTGATGATCAGGGCGAATGACCATTCAGATGTCGAGGCATTTGCAGAGTTTTCCTCCGTCCCCGTCATCAACGGCCTGACCGACCGCTCGCACCCCTGCCAGATCATGGCGGACCTGCAGACGCTGGAAGAGAAGGGGCTGGAGCTGCGCGGCGCGCGCCTCGCCTGGGTCGGCGACGGCAACAATGTCTGCGCGAGCTTCATTCATGCGGCGGCAAAGTTCGGCTTCTCGCTGGCCGTCGGCACGCCCGCCCGGTTTGCGCCGGACGATGAGGATCTCGACATTGCCCGCGAATTGCAGGGCAAGATCGATCTTTATGAAACAGCCGAAGAAGCCGTTGCAGGGGCAGACGTCGTCATCGCCGACACGTTCGTCTCGATGGGTGACAAGGATGCCGAGCGCCGCCTCGAAATCCTGGAGCCTTATGCCGTCACCGAAGACCTGATGGATCTGGCGAACAAGGGCGCATACTTTCTGCACTGCCTGCCGGCGCACCGGGGCGAGGAAGTCGATGCCGAAGTGATCGACGGCCCGCAAAGCCTTGTCTTCGACGAAGCGGAAAACCGCCTGCACGCCCAGAAGGCCGTGCTGCGCTGGTGCCTCGAAAAATAAGCCTCAGCCGGACTGGACCTCTTCCAGCCCCAGCGCAGATACGGCCGCGAGCGCGCTCATGACGCCGAGAATGGCGATGACGGTCGCCAATCCGGCATAGCTCGCCACAAGGCTGAAGCCCCCGCCGAGGATCAGCACCATGCCGATGATTGTGTTGGAGAGTGCAGTATAGGCCGCGCGCGTTTCCGCTGTTGCCATGTCGACAAGATGGGTGGAGCGTCCAAGCCGCACGCCCTGATAGGCAATCATCAGGATAAAGATCATCACCGGCAGTCCAGCATTCGCGGCAAGCAGGCCAGCAACATTCAGGCCCAGCGTGCCGAACAGGGCAAGCGCCCCGGCAAGTCCCGTCAGGATCAGGACTTTGCGGCTCGACCGGTCGGCCAGGCGGCCCCAGACATAGGAGCTGAGCAGGCCTGCGCCTGCCGAGGCGACGACCAGAAGGCCAAGGCCGCCGAACATGTTGCGCGCCGACTGCGCCTGCGTCCCCAGCGCCACCATGAAGGGTGGGGCCAGCGCGGTGGACGTGAGCAGGGCCCGCACAAGGATGAACCGGCGCAGCTGGGCATCGCGGGCCAGCAGGCCGAGATCTTCCGCAAGGCGCCGAGCCGGGCCGGAGCCCGTTTCCTGCTCGCTTGCCTCTTCGGCGATGCTGGCAAACACCACGGCGCCTGCGATCCAGAGGACGCCAGCCAGAACGAGACCGCCGGTCACCAGCGCCAGCCGGTCTTCCCCCGCAAAGGCCAACAGGACGCCATAGGCCAGCACCGCGCCCGCGCCGATCGTGCCCGCCGTGCCGGTCGCAGTGCCGCGCCGGGATTTCGCAATCGTCTTGCCGAGCACGTCCTTGTAGGTGACCGAACAGACCGACCGGGCGAGCGCCAGCATGGCCAGTGCGCCGAGGATGACCCAGCCCGCCACCGCACCGGTCAGCAGCAGGGCCGCCAGTCCCATGGCGATGGCGGCCATGCCTTCCACCAGCGCGCCGCCTGCCCAGGCCCATTTCCGGCGCTTCAATTGGCGCAGCGCCCCGGCGGTGAACATTTGCGGGAAGAGCGCGCCAGCTTCGCGGATCGGCACCAGAAGACCCAGCAGGCCGGCCGGCGCGCCCAGCGCGGTCAGCAGCCAGCTCAGTACGAGTTTCGGATCGATCAGGCCATCGGCGATCTTGCTGGCCGACAGGCTGGTGACGTGCCGGAAGAAATTGTCCGGCTCATGTTCGCGGGCGATATCGGAAATATCCAGATTGCCGGGCGTTTCGCTCGTTGAGGTCAACAGGCGGAAGACCGCCCTCTTCTTGTCTTGCGCCATCGCCCGGATTGCCCTCAGCCGTTCGGACCCCGAAAGGATCATGTTTCGTGCATAAAAGGCAATTGCAAAGGCACGCCGACAGTTCCGCCACACGCGCCGATCAAACCTTTGTCAGATCGGTATTTTCCCGCTGGAATGCATCGCGCACACGGGTAGGGTGCGGACATGCCAGACACACTTTTTCCCGCGCAGAAATTTTCTCATCCGGACATCACGGCGAAGGGTGAGACCCGTGCCACCGTGGCGTGGACGGGGCTGAAAACACTGTGGTTCAACACCGGAACGCTCTGCAATATCGAGTGCCGGAACTGCTACATTCTCTCGTCCCCGAAGAATGACCGGCTGGTCTACCTGACGCTCGCCGATGTCATGCCCTACCTGGATGAGGTCGACCGGATGACCTCAGGCGAGGTGGAGATCGGCATCACGGGCGGCGAGCCCTTCATGTGCCCGGACATCCTGCCGATCATGGAGGCCATCCTGTTCCGCGGGCACAGCCTGCTGTTCCTGACCAATGCGATGCGCCCGATGATGCGGCCCCGCATCCAGGAAGGCCTCCGGCGCCTGCGCAAGAACGGCCTGGCGGACAAACTGATCCTCCGGGTTTCCCTCGACAGTCATGACCAGGCCCTGCACGAAGCCGAACGCGGGGAAGGGGCCTTTGAGGAGGCCTGCACCGGCCTGCGCTGGCTGGCGGAGGAGGGCTTTCAGGTCGCCATTGCCGGACGCCAGTCCCTGCACGAAGACGAGACCGAGGCCCGCGCCGGCTATGGCGCGCTGGCTGCCTCGCTCGGCCTGTCGCTGGACCCGGCCGATCCGAAACAGCTGGTCCTGTTCCCGGAGATGATCCCGCAGGATGATCCGCCGGAAATCACCACCGCGTGCTGGGGAATCCTGGGCAAGTCACCCGACAGCATCATGTGCGCAGACCAGCGCATGGTGATCCGCCGCAAGGGCGCGGGACGGGCGAGCGTGACGGCCTGCACGCTTCTTGTGGACGATCCGGCGTTTGAGCTGGGGCACACGCTGAAGCAGGCGACCGCCGAGCCGGTGAAGCTGAACCACCCCTGGTGCGCCAGTTTCTGCGTCCTTGGCGGCGGCAGCTGCTCGGCCTGATTCACGAGGCCGCGCGCGATCGCAGAGCCTGCTCTTGATGCAAGGGGGGTGGACTGCCACATGGGGGCGCTACAAGGACTCCCGCCATGTCTATTACCTCCAGCGATTTCGTCGCAAATTTCCAGATCGAGAACCGGCCCGTACGCGGCCGGGCCGTGCGCATGGGCCCGGCGAGCATTTCGCCGATCCTTCACCGGCATGACTATCCCGACAATCTCGCCCGCATCCTGGGCGAGGCGGTTACGCTTGCGGCGCTGGTCGGGTCGTCCCTCAAGTTCGAGGGGCGCCTTCTGGTGCAAGCCGAGGGCGACGGACCGGTGAAGATGCTGGTCGGCGAATACCGCTCCGACGGGGGTGTGCGCGGCTATGCACGCTTCGATGCCGACGCCTGGGCGCATCTCGACAAGCTGAACAAGGGCGCAGCCCCGCACATGCCCCAGCTATTCGGCCCTGCCGGTCGGCTTGGCCTGATCATCATTCAGGACAATCCGGCGATCCAGCCTTATCAGGGCATCGTCCCGCTCGTGAAAGGGACGCTGGCGGAATGCGCGGAGGATTACTTCGACCAGTCCGAACAGGTCCCGACACGCATCCGCCTGTCGCTGGCAGAGTTTGAGCGGCCGGGCGATCCGGCGCTCTGGGTGTCAGGCGGCATGATGATCCAGCGGATCGCCGGGGATGAAGCCCGAGGCGACACGGAAGAGGCGTGGGACGAGGCGCAGGCCCTGTTCGCCACGATCACCGATGCCGAACTTGCCGATCCGGACCTGCCGATGGAACAGCTGCTTTTCCGCCTGTTCCATGAGCAGGGAGTGCGGATGGAGCCGCCACAGGTGCTGGACGACCGCTGTACCTGCAATGAGGAGCGCCTCATTGCGACGCTGCAGAACATGCCCGACGATGGCCTGCGGGATCTCGTCGAAGACGACGGCAATCTGTCCATCGACTGCCAGTTCTGCGGCCGGCACTACACTGTGCCGATCGAAAAGGTGACCGGCGCGTCGAACTAGAATAGCCGCCCCATCTCCCTCCGCAATTGCGGCGGGAGATGGGGCCCTGCCTACATTCCGCATTGCCTCGGCGCCCGCTCGCTGGCACACCGCGCGGATGAACTTCAAATGGCTCCCCAATGCGCTGACGGTTGCGCGCTGCGTGTTCGCGCTGCTCTGCCTTGGCGGCATTGTTCAGGCCCTGCGCGTGCAGGACCTGATCGACCTCGGCACGACGCAGGAGATCGCCGCAACGGATCAGGAAAACCGGATCGCGGTGCAGCAGCTCTGGTACCAGTTTGCCCTCCTGTCCTTTTTGTCCGGGGCACTGACGGATTTTCTTGACGGCTGGCTGGCCCGCAAACTTCAGGCCCAGTCCCGTTTCGGCGTCTGGCTCGATCCGATTGCGGACAAATTCCTGGTCGGCTTCGCCTTGCTCGGTCTCGCGCTGATCTTCCACACCTGGCTGATCTACATTCCGGCCGCAGCGATCATTGCCCGCGATGCCTTCATGACCTGGCTGCGCACGACACCGGCCGGCAAGGCGGTGGTGGATCCATCCAACCTCGCCAAATGGAAAACCGCGTTCGAGATGGCCGCGATTATCGGCCTGATGCTGCCGCTGGCGGCCATTCCGCAGAATGCCGTGACGCAAGGCGCCACGACAGCGAATCTGGCGGAACTTGCTGCGGTTGCGCTGGTCGGCCTGCTCTGGATCGCGGCGTTCCTTTCCCTGTGGACCGGCTGGCGGTACATGGTGGCGGCGGTGGGCAGCCGGAAGGGCTGAACGCAAGAACGCCGGCCCTAGGGGAAAAAGAGCCGGCGTTCCGTTTGCGTCACCGGCGCGCAGGGCAAAGGGAAACCCGCTGCACCGATTGTCTGTTGATGACGAGAACTGGTTCACTCCCCCGTCACGACAAAAGCGTCTCACCGGTAAATTAAAAGCAACTTAATGCTCGGGGCGGAAATGGGGCGCCATTTCCACGAAACTGCCACGAGACTGGCCTCTGTGCTGCCGCATTCGAGGCAGACCACTGAGTTTATGAAACGTAAACGCCCCGTCGATGCCTGGAAGCTTGTGGCCGTCTTCAGCGCGGCGATGGCGTTCCTCTGCCTGCCGGCCGTTCTGGCCGTGGCGGGGGTGGACGACGTGCGTGAAACCCCGCGCTCGCGTGCCGTTGTCGAAGCGCATACCGAGGCACTCAGCGAAGCGCTGGCGGAACAGGACTCTCACCTTGGCGCGCCCGTTTACCTCCGGCTTACCAAGGATCCTGCTGTCCTGACGGCCTATGTGGCGAATGAAGAAGGGGTGTACGAACCGTTCCGTTCCTGGCCGGTGTGTGCCTATTCCGGAAAGCTTGGGCCAAAACTGGCCGAAGGCGACATGCAGGCGCCGGAAGGCTTCTATTCGGTCGCCCCGGGCCAGATGAATGCGGCATCGGACTATCACCTCGCCTTCAATCTCGGTTATCCGAACGCCTATGACCGCGCCCACGACCGCACGGGCTCCTACCTCATGGTGCATGGAGACTGCGTTTCGATCGGATGCTACGCCATGACCGATGAAGCGATCGAGGAGATCTGGACCCTGATGCAGGCGGCGATGGGCGAGGGGCAGAAATCCGTTCCGGTGCACATCTATCCGTTCCCGATGACGGCGGCGAACCTGCAGCGTCATGCCGGGGACCCGAACGCCGCCTTCTGGCGATCGCTCGCCCCGGCCTGGGAAGCATTCGAAAAGACAGGTCACGTGCCTGTGGTGCAGGTCTCCGGCGGGAAGTACGAAATCTCCCCGGCCAGCTGATCTGGCTCAGCGCCTCATACCGGCATTCTGGTCCTAGCGTCCCGGCGCCCAGTAGGGTGAGGGCGGGGTCCCGGCATAGATTTCCTGAAGTTTGCTGAATGTGCCCGGCGTTGTGCCTTCCGGCGGGGCGAGCGGGTCCGCCCAGACGGCTTCCGCGATTTCGCCGCGAGAGGTCGCTTCGCCCTGTGTCCAGGTGCCGGGGCAGGCCCGGTAAAGCACGACATGATCATTCGGAAACACGAAATGGTTGGAATAGATGCCGATCAGGTCCGGCGAGGCCGTCAGCTGGAAACCGCCTTCCTCCAGCAATTCCCGCTCAAGCGATTCCAGGCTGGTTTCAGCCTTCTCCACGCCGCCGCCCGGCAGGTACCAGCCCGGCGTGTATGTGTGGCGGATCATGAAGACTTTTCCGTCCTGATTCTCCACCACGGCGCGCACGCCCAGGGTCATTGGCCGGGACAGGCGGAACCAGGACTGGAAGACGCGGGTGCGGATGCGGGCCATGGCGTTCCTCCTAGCGAAATCGTCCCAAGAAGACGTGAATGCAAAAATTTTCCTGCAATCGGACCAAAATACGGTATTTCGGCGAAAAATCGGGTGGAAACCCTGCCGAATTGGGCTCGCCATGCGCGGCGCACCGCGCTATGCACACGCCAACGAACACAATCACGTGACAAAGATAACACAAGCGAGAAAGCGACATGATCCATCCGTCCCTGCTTGCCATTGCTGCCATCGTCGTCGTCTTCGGCGTTCTGAATCTGATTGAATTCAAGCGACTGGACTAAACGCTAGGCTTGCCCATCCCGGAGCTCTCTCTGATCGCAGCCCTCGTCGGGGGACTTGTGATCATGGCACTGGCGGGAAATGCGCTGGTCAGCGGAGCTGTGTCCCTTGCTGCCCGCATGGGGGTTTCGCCCCTCGTTGCGGGCATTTTTATTGTCGGTTTCGGAACCTCCGCTCCTGAGATGATCGTGTCGCTCGATGCGGCCCTGTCGGACCGTTCCGGTCTCGCCCTCGGCAATATTGTCGGATCCAATATTGCCAATGTTTTCCTCGTTCTGGGCCTGCCGGCCCTGATCGCACCCATTGCGGCGGGCGGTGTAGGAGAAAAGCGCGGCCTGATCGCCGTCGTCGTCGCGGCGGTGGCCTGGATCGGCATCACGGCCCTGATGCCGCTGACGCCACTGGTCGGCCTCTGCTTCATCGCGCTTCTGATTGCCTATTCGGGCCTCACCTTCATTGCGGCGCGCCGCGCGGTGGCCGCAGGCAAGGATCCCGGCGTGACGGAGGAGGAAGACCCGCACCTGCCGCTCTGGCTGGCGCTTGTCTATGTCCCGCTCGGCATCCTTGGGCTGATCCTCGGCGCGGACCTCGTGATCGAGGGCGGTGTCGGCATAGCCATGTTCCTGAATGTGCCGGAGGAATATATCGGCCTCACCCTGCTCGCGATCGGGACGTCGCTGCCGGAAATCGGCGCGGGCCTTGTCGCCGTGGTGAAGAAGCAGGGCGAAGTGCTGATCGGCAACGTGCTCGGCTCGAACGTGTTCAACATACTCGGGGCAGGCGGCATCCTCTCCCTTTTCGGACCGATCCGGATGGCGCCGACCTTTCAGCAATATGACCATTGGGCGCTGGCGCTCGCCACGCTGGTGATCGGGATCGTGATCCTGACCAAGGCGCGTATCAGCCGCCTGACGGCCGTGCTGCTCCTGCTGGTCTACTCAGCCTACATTTACGGCCTGATCACCGGGCTCAACATCACCGGCTTGTTCCAGCCGGCCGGGACATGACGCCCGGTATCGCGCTCGTCACCGGCGCCGGGGCCCGCCTCGGCCGCGCCATGGCCCTCGCTCTGGGCGAAGATGGCTGGAAGGTCGCTGTCCACTATCACAGCTCTTCTGACGGTGCGGATGAGACCTGCGAGATGATCCGCAAGGCGGGTGGCATCGCAGAAGCCATACAGGCTGATCTTTCTGATGAAGAGACCCGCGGCGAGCTTGTCGCCCGTGCAGCCAAGGTGCTGGGCGGACCGGTCAGCCTGCTGATCAATTCAGCCTCAACCTTCCATGACGATACCGCGCTGACTCATTCCCGGGAAGACTGGGATGCGCATATGGAGCCGAACCTGCGCGCGCCCATCCATCTTGCCCAGCAACTCGCATCAAACCTGCCGGATGGGCAGAAGGGTCTCGTGATCAATATGATCGACCAGCGAGTCTGGAAGCTGAATCCCGTCTTTTTCACCTACACGCTGTCCAAGGCCGCGCTGTGGCAGGCGACGCAGACGCTGGCGCAGGCGCTCGCGCCCGATGTGCGGGTCAACGGGATCGGCCCCGGACCAACCCTCGCCAGTGTTCATCAGACACCGGAAGAATTTGCGGCGGAGAAAGCGGCAACGCTGACGGGGGAGGGCTCCTCGCCGGAAGAGATCGTACGCGCAATGCGTTATCTCATTTCGGCGGCCAGCGTGACCGGCCAGATGATCGCCAGCGATGGCGGCCAGCATTTGATGTGGCAGACCCCGGACGTCCAGATATGAATTTTTCCTCCGATACGTCGGCGTCAGCGCATCCGCGCGTGATCGAGGCGCTGGCCTCTGTGAACAGCGGCATGGAAGCGAGCTATGGCGGCGACACCGTCACGGCGGCTCTGCGGGATAAGCTTGCCGCCGTGTTCGAAACAGAAGATTTCGATTACTGGCTGACCGCGTCGGGCACTGCGTCCAATGCCTTGGCGCTGTCCTGCTTCTGCTCGTCTGTCGGCGCGGTGCTCTGCCATGAGGAAGCTCACATCGCGCGGGATGAGCGCGGCGCGCCGGAGTTTTTCACAGGCGGCGGCAAGCTGCAGCTGCTGACCGGGTTCGGCGCACGGATCGACCGTGAGGCGCTGGAAACGGCGCTCGGTCAGATCAATCCATCCTTTGTGCACGAGACGCCGGCTGAGGCACTGTCGCTAACCAATCTCACCGAATGCGGCACGGCCTACCGTGCGGCCGAGATTGCCCTCTATGCCGGCCTCGCGAAAGAGAAGGGGCTCGACGTGCACCTCGACGGCGCGCGGCTTGGCAATGTGCTGGCCAGCGGCAAGGCGACGGCAGCGGAAATGACCTGGCAGGCCGGCATCGATGTGCTGACCTTCGGCCTCACCAAGACCGGCGCCATCGGCTGCGAAATCATTCTTCTGTTCGGCGGTGCCCGGAAGAAATTTGGTGAGCTGAAAGCCCGCGCCAAGCGGTCCGGTCATATGCCGCCCAAGATGCGGTTCCTGGCCGCGCAGGCCCATGCCATGCTGGAGGACGGGCTCTGGTTGCAACTGGCAGGGCAGGCGAATGCCCGCGCGCAGGCGCTGGCGGACGTATTCACCGGGGCCGGGTTCGATCTGGCCTATCCGGTTGATGGCAATGAAGTCTTCCCGATGCTGACCGAAGAGGTCGCCCGCCGCCTGCAAGCAGCCGGTGGTGTCTTCTATCCCTGGCCGGGCGGGGCTTACCGGTTCGTCTGTTCCTGGAGCACACCGGAGGCGGAGATCGCCGCCGTGGCAGAGGCGTTGGCGGCCTAAGCCGTCTCGGCTATGGCGCCGCCCAGCCAGTTGCTGAGCTGTTCCACGGCTGACTGATTGTCCAGCGGCGCGACTGCGCGGCCGCCAAGCAGGTGCTGGTGCAGGCTCATCATGATGACGGGCGAGAACATGGCGATGGCGGCGGTTCGGATTTCATTTCCATCGGTTGGAGACCCAGGCGTTCCAGCGAGCTTGCGGCACACGCAATCCATCGACGGTTCCAGAATGTGTTCCAGATAGGCTTGTCCGACATCCGGCTCTGCCATGCCCTCGACCATTCCGAAGGCGTGCATCCGGACGAAAATGTCGTCTTCCATCCGCGCCAAGGCATGCCGGAAACAGGCGGCAACGGCCTCTTCAACGCTCGGTGCCGGCTCTTCCAGTTGCTGCCAGATGGGCTGGGCACGTTCGCCCAGTTCGACCATCATGGCAATCACCAGGCCTTTGCGGTCCGTAAAATAATGGCGCAGAGTCGGCTCGGATGTTTCCGCGGCGAGCGCCAACTGGCGAAGGGAGGGACGATGGATCTCTCCGGACAAGGCGAAGTTGATCACACTGTCCAGCAGTGCCAAACGCTTCGCGTCAAAGTTGTAGTTCCGGGCACCGGGTGTTCGGGCCATGAATGGACCTGCCTCTCTTAGCGACACTGAATGGAAACTTCTGGTCGAAGCGCTCATCCAATAGTTGCAACTAGTGTAATGCGCTGAATGGTGTCAACGATGCAAGGGCTGTCGGTCGTCAGATACTGTCAGGCGGCATGATAATTTGCGTCACTTTGCCTTGATTTGCACCACTGACGGCGTTTGCTGCACTAAGTCTGCGTGCCATTTTTGCGTGTATCTTTGCTGCCTCCTGTCCGGCACGGATTGCCGTAAGTCTCTGCACCGCGTTGCGGCGTCCAACAGACAGGTTAGCATATTTGCGCATCTGGCGGCACTCGGTCCAGCGACCGAAAAAGGATATACCGGTATGTAAGTTGCGCCGTATGTGTGTGCCCCGGCTGAATATGATTCCTGCCGGGTATTCCTGGTTGCAGGTATCCCTATTTATTGTGCGCGCGCAGATCGTCGAGGATCAATTCCGCCATGTGATCGTGCGCCGGCACGGACGGGTGCCACTGGCAGCCAAAGGCAACGGACGGATCGCCGCCATCCAGCGCGAGATAGCGGATGGCCGTGTCTTTTTCCGTATTTACCGCCTCGACGGCTGTTTCCACGGCATGATTGAAGAAAATCCTGTCGTTTCCGCTCAGCATCGGTCCGGTCAAGGCATAGATCGTTGCATCGGGATAGCGTGTGCTCATCTGGGACAGCAGGTCTTCCATCGCCGGGACAAACTGGTCAGACGGGTCATTCTGATAGAAATCGTGGGTGCCGAGGTTCACCAGGACGAGTTGCACCGGGTCGGCGGCGTCCAGACGCGCGGTCTCATCTTCGCGGGCCAGGCGTATCGACATCGTATTGGTCTGATCTTCCCCATAATTGTGCACCAACCCAATGCCCGGCCATGCGAACATGACATAATCAACGCCCAGGGCTTCGGCGACCTGAACGCCATAGGAGTGGCTGACCGAATTGAATTCCGGGGTCAGCGGGCAGTTCTGATTCGGTCCCATCGCGCCAAAGCCGAGGGAAATCGAATCCCCGACGATCAACACCTTGCCTGGCAGGTCCGGCAGGGCACCCTGAGGCGAATCCTGATTGGCACAGGCGGGCAATGCCAGCAGCAGCGCGCTCATAAGAATGTGTTTCAGCATGGTGGATTCCGTTTCCTTTAGCCGGTCCAGCGCGAAATTACCCTCGTGCTGTGCAGGGTACGTGCCACTCTACTCCATTTTTTGCTGCATTATCAGGGCTGATAGAACAAATGCTATTCGATCTTCCACGGAAGCTTTGGGCAGGATGTGCGTGGAATAACCAAGCGCCGGGAAGGCGGCTTCCAGGCGGGCATACTCCGCGACGGCCTCGCCCATGCCGTGCCGACGGGCTTCGTCGCCTGTGAAAATGTCCGGCCAGGGCGGGGCTAGGAACACTGACGGATTGTACCGGTATTCGCCTGCCGGATCAGCGGCGGCAGGATTGCCGGTCACATGGGCCAGCGCCATGGCGGCATCCAAGACACCCCGGTCGAAGAAGACCGGCCCGGTGAGGTCCTGTGCGGCCTTGTGGTCGGCGATCGCAAGGTCCAGCGTGCGGTGCAGGAAGGCCTCGATATCCGTCCAGGGCAGGGCATTGCCGCCGCTTGCCTGTTCTGCCTCCACGACGCGCCGGCCCGGTTCCTCCACGACCTGATGGCCCTGCGCCTTCAGCGCCGTCAGCAGCGTCGACTTGCCCCCACCGGAGCAACCGGAAATCAGGATAAAATTGTCCATGGGGGGCTCTCCCACTGTGAAATCTGTGCGGGTGCGGAGTGTAAGCCTTCGCTTGCGCTTAAGGCTTTTTTTTTTCCTTCATTCGATCCTCGATCGAATTGTCGCGCATTGCGCGACCGGAAGAAAAGACCAGACGGCCTGTAAGCCGGGTTCTGTTCGCCTGATTGCTCAGGTCTGGCAGCCATTCCTCTGGGATGCCTGTTGCCAGGCACCTCACGCGACACACCCGGGGCGCAGGCGGGATACAGCCCATGCGCGCCCCCTATTCGGTCTTGCTCCGGGCGGGGTTTACCGTGCCGGTCCTGTCGCCAGTCCCGCGGTGGGCTCTTACCCCACCCTTTCACCCTTACCTCCCACGAGGGGAGGCGGTTTGCTTTCTGTGGCACTTTCCCTCGGCTTGCGCCGGGCGGCCGTTAGCCGTCGCCCTGTATCCCTGGAGCCCGGACTTTCCTCCAGCATGCCGTTACCAGCATGCCAGCGGCTGCCCGGCCGTCTGGTCTGGCGCGGTATATAGGGCCAAGGGCCGCCCGTGGCCAGCCGCGTTTACGCCTGGCCAAAGATCAGCGGTTCGCACTTTTCGCGCAGCAGGTCGATCAGTTCGTCTTCCATGAACTGGTAGTCGTCCGGAATATCCAGCACGTGCAGCGCCTTGTACGCGACTTCCTGGCGGAAATCGGCGCGCAGGCGCTGTTCATGCTTGTCCTCCATGACGAGGATCATGTCGGCCCAGCGGATGTCCGCCACGGTGATCTTGTGACGGGCATTGTGCGCCGTGCCGGCAGACCGGGTGGCAACGCCGGGGGCGCGGGAGAACATGGCTTCGCCTGTCGGGCTGCGCCATTTGTTGT